>JBAUJK010000351.1:0-2550 GCA_049683695.1 Burkholderiaceae bacterium | reverse complement strand
TCCTTGTGCACGAAGAAGGCCATCGGCACGCCCCATTGGCGCTGGCGCGACAGCGTCCAGTCCGGCCGGTTGGCGATCATGCCGTGCAGCCGCGCCTTACCCCAGGCGGGGAAGAAGGCGGTGTCCTCGATGGCGGCCAGCGCGGTTTCGCGCAGGCTGCTGCCGCCGTCTTTCGGCGTCCTGTCCATGCCGGCGAACCATTGCGAAGTGGCGCGGTAGATGATCGGCGTCTTGTGGCGCCAGCAATGCATGTAGCTGTGCTCGAACATCACCAGCTTGAACAGCGCGCCGGCTTCTTCCAGCTTGGCGCAGATCGGTTTCGAAGCTTCCCAGATCGTCATGCCGCCGAAGAACGGCAGCCACGACGCGTAGCGGCCGTCGCCCAGCACCGGCTTCAGGATTTCATCGTCCTGCATGCCGTGCGCCTTGCACGAGATGAAGTCGTCCAGGCCGTACGCCGGCGCCGAGTGCACGATGCCGGTACCAGCGTCCAGCGTCACGTAATCGCTGACGTAGACCGGCGCGGTGCGATCGTAGCCGGGATCGCTGCCGGCGAGCGGATGCTTAAAGCGCAGCATGTCGAGCGCCTGGCCGCCGGCGGTGGCGATGATGCGCCCTTGCATGCCGTAGCGCTCGAGGCAGGCGCCGACCAGTTCGGCCGCCAGCAGCAACAACAACGGCTGGCCGTTGCGCTCGGTCTCGACCAGCGCGTAGCGGTGGTCCGGATGCACGTTCAGCGCCTGGTTGGCCGGGATGGTCCACGGCGTGGTGGTCCAGATCACCGCGTAGCCGTTGTCCGTGGGCAACTTGTCGAGACCAAAGGCGTGTGCGATCTTGTCCGGCTCGGTGAACGGGAAGCCGACGTCGATCGCCGGGTCGCGCTTGTCGGCATACTCGACCTCCGCCTCGGCCAGCGCCGAGCCGCAGTCGAAGCACCAGTTGACCGGCTTCAGGCCGCGGTACACGTAGCCCTTTTCGAGGATGGTGCCGAGCGCGCGGATTTCATCGGCCTCGTTGCCGAAGTTCATCGTCTTGTACGGATTGTCCCAGTCGCCGAGCACGCCGAGGCGGATGAAATCCTTCTTCTGGCGCTCGATCTGCTCGCCGGCGTAGGCGCGCGATTTCTGCAGCACTTCGGCGGTCGGCAGGTTCTTGCCGTACTGCTTCTCGATCTGGATCTCGATCGGCATGCCGTGGCAATCCCAGCCCGGCACGTAGGGGGCGTCGAAACCGGCCAGGTTGCGCGCCTTGACGATCATGTCCTTCAGGATCTTGTTGACCGCGTGGCCGAGATGGATGTCGCCGTTGGCGTACGGCGGGCCGTCGTGCAGCACGAATTTCGGCCGGCCGGCCGAAGCCTTGCGGATGCGCTGGTAGATCTTCTTTTCCTGCCACTGCTTGACCCATTGCGGCTCGCGCTTGGCGAGGTCGCCGCGCATCGGAAACGGGGTTTCCGGCATGTTGACCGGGTACTTGCCAGCGCTCTTGGGCGCGGCGCCCGGCTTGCCGGCCTTGGCGTTGTTGCGGGATTCTTGATCGGACATATCGGTTTTTCGCAGAAAGGAGGGAGGGGCGCGGCAACGGACCGGCGCCGGTCAGGGCGGATGCGGCGGCATCAAATTCGGTCGGTGGCGCAGCGCGCGCCGCCTTCGCGCCGCAGCCAGGCGCGCGCCTGGTCCGCGTCGTTCTCGATCGCCGCCGTCAGCGTCGCCAGGTCGGCGTACTTTTCCTCGTCGCGCAGTTTGTGCAGGAATTCGATCCGCACCAGCTTGCCGTAGGCGTCGCCGGCATAGTCGAACACGTGGGTTTCCAGCAGCACGCGGCCGCTGTCGTCGACCGTCGGCCGCAGCCCGAGGCTGGCGACGCCGCCCAGCGGTGCGTCGCCCAGGCCGTGCACGCGCACCGCGAAGATGCCGGACAGCGCCGGATGCCGGTGCCGGATCGGCAGGTTCATGGTCGGGAAGCCGAGCGTGCGACCGAGCTTCTTGCCATGCGCGACGTGGCCGGAAATCGCATACGGCCGGCCCAGCAACTGGGCGGCGCGGCCGAAGTCGGCCTGCGCCAGCGCCGCGCGCACCGCCGACGACGAAATGCGGATGCCGGCGCCCATCACGTTGGGCAGCGTTTCCACCTGAAAACCGTATTTCCGGCCGGCCTCGATCAGGGTGTCGAGATTGCCGGCGCGCCGGGCGCCGAAGCGGAAATCCTCGCCGACCATCAGCCATTTGACGTGCAGCCCCTGCACCAGCACGCGTTCGATGAATTCCTGCGGCGGCATCGCGGCGAAGCGGGCGTTGAAGCGCTCGACGATCACGCGGTCGATGCCGGCCGCCTCCAGCGACTGCAGCTTGTCGCGCAGGTTGGCGATGCGCGTCGGTGCCTTGGACGGATCGCCGGCCAGGCGCGCGAAGAATTCGCGCGGCGGCGGCTCGAAGGTCATCACCGCCGCTTCCACGCCGAGCTTCGACGCCGCTTCGCGCACGCGCGCCAGCAGCGCCTGGTGGCCGCGATGCACGCCGTCGAAGTTGCCGATCGTCAGCGCGCACGGTG
>JBAUJK010000350.1:0-3738 GCA_049683695.1 Burkholderiaceae bacterium | reverse complement strand
CGCCGCCGCTTTTCGCTTCGATCACCGGCTGGCGCAGGCTGCGGTTCATTTCGTCGACCAATAGCCACGCGCGCCGGTACGACATGCCGCGCGCGCGTGCCGCCGCCGCGATCGAACCGGTGGCCTCGATCGCTTCCAGCAGATCCACCTTGCCGGGACCGATGGCGATGTCGGCGCCGCGCTGGATGCGCAGCCGGAAGCGCGCCTGCGCCGCCATCCGCTCAGCCTCCGGCATGCAGCGCCTGCGCCACCAGCTGCTGCGCCGGCGCCGGCAGCGCTGCCAGCGGCCGGCTGGCGGCACCCTCGAAAATCATCAGCGCGTAGACCGTCGCCAGCGCGTCGACTTCCGGCGACAGCGCGCATTCCTCGCCGGTCGCCGGGCGTTGCCGGCGCCAGTAGTTGATTGCCTGTTCCAGTTCGGGCAGCGTGATTTCCATCGCGTGATTGTACCCGCGGCAGCGGGTATTACCGGCTGGTGTGGCGCAGGAAGCCGGGGTGGCGGCCGTTGTACGGCCAGACGGGCCGTCCAGATAGTGCCTGGAGTATTTTCAAAGTCGCGCGTATTGCCAGCGGCATTGGCGAATTTTTTGGCATACTCCCTGTCCCGGCGCGAGCGGGCCAAGTCCACGGAGCTGCGCGCGGCCCTAGAAGCACAGGTAGATGCGGTTGGCCAGGTCCAGGATGAAGGACGGCCGCAGGTAGCCGACGAACACCAGCGCCAGCACGGCCGCGCCGACGGCGCCGAGCAGCAGCCGCGCAAGGAGCGGCCGGCGCATCATGCCGGCACCGCCCGGCCGCGCGCGATCGCCTTTTCGTTGATCGGCAGGTTGATCAGCGCCGCGAACACGCCGAGCGCCATCACGATGCCCCACACCACGTCGTAGTTGCCCTGGCGCGCGTACAGATAGCCGCCCAGCCAGACGCCGAGGAAGCTGCCGACCTGGTGCGAGAAGAACACGAAGCCGGACAGCATCGACAGGTTCTTCACGCCGAAGATGCCGGCGATCACACCGTTGGTCAGCGGCACCGTCGACAGCCACAGGAAGCCGAGGGCGGCCGCGAACAAATAGGTCGACAGCGGCGTCAGCGGCGCCAGCAGGAACAGCGCGATGAAGGCCGAGCGGCCCAGGTAGATCGCCGCCAGCAGATAGCGCTTCGGCAGCAGGCCGCCGAGCTTGCCGGCGTAGTAGGAGCCGAAGATGTTGAACAGGCCGATCAGCGCCAGCGCGATCACCGCGACGTTCGGGTCGCCGATGCCCTTGTCCTTCAGGTAGGCCGGCAGGTGGACGCCGATGAACACCACCTGGAAGCCGCAGACGAAATAGCCGGACAGCAGCAGCAGGAACGGCCGGTGGCCGAAGGCTTCGCGCGTGGCCTGCCAGACGCTCTGCTGCGGGCCCTGCGCCTTGGCCGGGCGCGGTTCGCGCAGCCGGAACGCCATCGGCACCATCACCAGCACCACCAGCGCCGCCAGGATGAAGAAGGCGTTCTGCCAGCCGGACAGCGAAATCAGCTGCTGCTCGACCGGCATCATCAGGAACTGGCCGAACGAGCCGGCCGCCGCCGAGATGCCGAACGCCCACGAGCGCTTGGCTTCCGGTGCGCTGCGGCCGACGATGCCGGCGATCGCGCCGAACGCGGTGCAGGCCAGCGCGCCGCCGATCAGGATGCCGGAGCCGATCACGAACAGCGCCGGCGCGTCGACCAGCGCCATCCACAACAGCCCCGCCATGTACAGCAGCGCACCGACGATCACCACGCGCGCGGTGCCGTAGCGGTCGGCCGCCATGCCGGCGAAGGGCCCCAGCGCGCCCCACATCAGGTTCTGCAGCGCCATCGCCAGCGAATAGGTTTCGCGGGTCCAGCCGTGCGCCTGCGAAATCGGCTGCAGCCAGAAGCCGAAGCCGTGGCGCACGCCCATGGCGAGGGTCAGGACCGCGCCGCTGGCAAGCAGGACGGTGGCGAGCGAGGGCGGGCGATTGGCGGTCAGCATCATGGCAGGCGTAAATGGAAGGAAAACGAGTGTAGCCTAAAGCAGCGCAGCGAGTGGCCCGGCGCGCGCGGCAGGCCGGGGCGGGCGCTTGCGCCGATGCTATGATCGCAAGCAATACTTTCGATCGCCGTGCTACCGATGAGCCTGCCCAATACCATCCTGATCGTGATCGCGCTGATCGGCTGCAGCGCCTTTTTTTCGTGCGCCGAAATCTCGCTGGCGGCGGCGCGCAAGTTCAAGCTGCAATTGCTGGCCGACGAAGGCGACCGCAACGCCGCCCGCGTGCTGGCGCTGCAGGCGCAGCCCGGCCATTTCTTCACGGTGGTGCAGATCGGGCTGAACGCGGTGGCGATCCTTGCCGGCATCCTGTCCGAAGCGGTGTTTTCGCCGCATTTCGAAGCCTTGCTGCGCTACCTGCCGGCCAGTGCGCTGCCGCCCGAAGGCACCGCGCCGGTGCTGTCGTTCCTGCTGATGACGTCGCTGTTCATCCTGATCGCCGACCTGATCCCGAAGCGGCTGGCGATGATCGCGCCGGAGCGGGTGGCGCTGGCCACCGTGACGCCGATGCTGTATCTGCTGCGCCTGTTCAAGCCGCTGGTGCTGGTGTTCAACGGCGCCGCCGACCTGCTGATGCGGGTGCTGAAGCTGCCGACCGTGCGCACCGAGGACATCACCGCCGACGACATCTTCGCGATGATGGATGCCGGCGCGTCGGCCGGCGTGCTGCGCCAGCAGGAACACCACCTGATCGAGAACGTGCTGGAGCTGGAGTCGCGCACCGTCAGCGTATCGATGACGCAGCGCGAGGACATCGTCTACTTCTCGCTGCAGGAAAGCGAGGGCAGCATCAAGCGCAAGATCGCCGAGCAGCCGCACACGTCCTACCTGGTGTGCAACGACGAGGTCGACAGCGTGCTCGGCTACGTCGACGCCAAGGACATCCTGATGCACCTGCTGAACGGCAAGACGATCTCGCTGACGTCGGAGCTGATGCTGCACAAGGTGCTGGCGATCCCCGAAACGCTGACGCTGTCCGAGGTGCTGGACCGCTTCAAGGGCACGCGCGAGGATTTCGCGGTGGTGCTGAACGAATACGCGCGGGTGGTCGGCGTGATCACGCTGAACGACGTGATGGCGACCCTGATGGGCGACATCGCCGCGCCGTCGGCGGAAGACCAGATCGTTCAGCGCGACGGCAATTCGTGGCTGATCGATGGCGTCACGCCGGTGCACGACGTGCAGCGCGTGCTCGACATCGCCGATTTCCCCGACCGCGAAAACTACGAGACCATCGCCGGTTTCATGATGTACCAGCTGCGCAAGATTCCGAAGCGCACCGACTGCGTGCAGCACGGCGGCTACAAGTTCGAGGTGGTCGACATCGACAACTATCGGATCGACCAGCTGCTGGTGACCAGGAGCGACGAGCCGGCGCTGCCGTAGCCGGCCGAACGGCTCCGGCCGCCTCCTACCCCTGTCGGCAATCCTTCGGTAGCAGCGGAAATTCCTCGTCGCCGCAGCGGCCCGTCACGTCGTTACTGCGCAACAGATGTCGCCTTGGCGATCTGCCGGCTATTCCAGCCGCAGCCCGAACTGCTGTTCCAGTCCGGCGCGGCCGGCAGCGCTGATACGCACCACGCGCGAATGACGTTCGCGCTCAATCCAGCCGAGCTCCTGCAGCCGCTGCGCCAGCGCCGCGCCGAGCGCGCCGCCCAGGTGGTCGCGCCGCTCGCTCCAGTCCAGGC
>JBAUJK010000349.1:0-6468 GCA_049683695.1 Burkholderiaceae bacterium | reverse complement strand
CCCGGATCGCGGCCCGGTCGCGCGCGCGCGGCACGAACGCCAGCCGCGTGTCGCTGGTGGCGGCGCCGATCGCGGCCACCAAGTCGAGCTGGCGCTGCACTTCGTGGCGCAGGCGCTGCTGCGGCTCGGTCTCGGCCACGCGGTCGCTCAGCAGCTGATACGGGTTTTCGCGGCAATGGGCGAGCTGCAGTGGAATCCCGGCCAGCCGGCACAGCAGCGCTGCCGGCAGCGGGCTCTGGCTGAAGACAGTGAAGATGACAGCGGCGTCGAAGGCGCCGTTGCCCAACCGCTCGATCCATTCGCGGTCCTGCTTCGGCGATCCGGCTCCTTGCGGCTGCTTGACCCACGGCGCGTCGTAGACCAGGACGTCATCGACCATCGGCAGATGCCCGGCCAGCGCGGCACCGGCGGACGAGGTCAGGAGCGTCAAATGCGGCCGCTGCGGCAGTGCCTTCAATGCGCGCAGCGCCGGCGTCGTCATCAGCACGTCGCCCATGCTGTCGAGGCGAACGCAGAGGATGCGCCGGGTCCGCTGCCAAGCCTGCATTATGGCGCCACCATCCAGGCCGATGCGGGCGCGGCCGGCCGCCGCACCCGCGGCTGGCGCGCGATGATGCGCGCCGCCGCCTCCAGGTCCGGCACGATGTAGTCGGGTTGGCGCTGCGGCGTCTGCCGCCATTCGGTCTCGTTGCCGCAATCGACCAGGATCGTGCGGCACAGCGTCCGGCGGCCGGCCGCGACGTCGTCCAGGATGTCGCCGATCATCCAGGAGTGCCGCAGCGAAAAACCGAGCTGCACCGAAGCCCGTCGCAGCAGGCCGGAGCGCGGCTTGCGGCAGGCGCAGGCACGTGTATAGCGCTCGACCTTGCCGGCCGGATGATGCGGACAATAGAAGAAGCCGGCCAGATGGGCGCCGTTCTGCTCGAACAGTTCGGCCAGCCTAGCGCGCACCGCGCGCAGCGCGGCCTCCGGGAAATAGCCGAAGGCGACGCCCGGCTGGTTCGAGATCACCACCAGCGGCATCCCGGTGCGGCCAAGCTGGCGCAGGCCCTCGGCGGCGCGCGGCGCCAGCCGCATCTGCCGCGGGTCGACGTTGTAAGGCACGTTTTCCAGCAGCGTGCCGTCCTTGTCGAGCAGAATGGCGCCGTTGCGGGCGCCGACAGCCAGGCTCAAGGCCATGACGATTCTTTCATCGGCAGCACCATCACTTCCGGGATCACGGTGCCCGGCGGCTGGCTCAGCACGAAGCGCACCGCATTGGCGACGTTGGCCGGATCCTGCAACGTGTCGACGTCAATGTCGGGAAAGCGATCCAGCAGGAAAGGCGTGCGCATGCCGCCGGCGATCACCGCCGACACGCGGATGCCGTGCGGCCGCAGTTCGGCGTGCAGCGCGTGCGACAGACCGAGCAGGCCCCATTTGGTGGCGTGATAGGCGGAGGCGTTCGGCCAGGTACGCTTGGAGGCGGTGGAGGCGATATTGACGATATGGCCGCTGCCCTGCGCCTTCATCACCGGCACGGCCGCGTGTGACATCAGGTAGGGGCCGAACAGGTTCGTCATCAGCACCCGGCGCCAGGCGTCGGTGCTGATTTCATCGACCGGCGAAGTGACGTCGATACCGGCATTGTTGACGATGACGTCCAGGCTGCCCAGACTTTCGCGCACATTCTGCAAGGCCTGCCGCACCGACTCCTCGTCACCGACGTCGAGGTAGCACGGTATCGCCTTGCCCGCACCGCCGGCCAGCCGCGCCGCGCAGGCCTCGGCCAGCCCGCGGTCGACGTCGGCAACCACGATATTGGCGCCGGCCGCCGCCAGATTGTCGCAAATCGCGGCGCCCAACCCGCGCCCGCCGCCGGTTACCACCACCGTCTTTCCCGTCAGAATCGCCGCCGCATCTGTTGCCATGAAAGCTCCTTATGAACGAGACGCCAGCGGCGTCAACACTTGTCCTGACAAGTTATTCATTCGACAAGGAGCGAAATGCGTGCCAAGCGCTTGGAACGCGCGCTTTACAGGGCCGTTTGGCCCGTGGCGGACAAAGGGGCGATCGGCAGCGGCGCTTTTTTATAAAGCGGCGGTAAAAATTGCGCGCCGCCGTTGCCGGTCGAACTCAGAGAAACGGCTTCTCCCGCGCAGCGCGTGCCCGATGCTGCGCGATCGCCTTCAGGCAATGGGCGACGCAGCCGGCGAGCGCTTCGTCGAACCACGGGTTGGCGCCGCTGACGCCGACCACGATGCCGTCCTGCGCCACGCTGCCCCACAGCGTGGTGTGACCGGCGCGCAGGCTGTACGGCCGACGCATCTGTACCAGGTGGCTGTCCATGCCGGTCTCCCAGGAAATGCGCGCCTTGGCACGCGCGAACGCACCATAGTCGGCATCCCATTCGCGCGGGTCGGGCAGGGAAAATTCGTACAGGATCGCTTCCTCGAAACTGCTGTCAACCGGTGTGCGGGCCGGGTCCATGATCACCACGTGCAGGCAGCCGCTGTCGCCGACGGTATCGTCGTGCAGCGCCGAGGCGAACATCGGCATCAGCATTTCCACCGCCTGCATCGCCGCCTGGCGGTCGGCCAGCACGCTGCCACCGTCGAGCGCGGGTAGGGCGGCACGGGACTTATTCAACAGGGACTCGTTCATCCAGTTCTCCTTTTCCAGTGACTAATCCGGCGACCGCGCCGACCAGTTCCTCCGCCTTCACCGGCTTGGCCAGGTTCATTTGAAAACCGGCCATCAGCGCGTGCACCCGTTCGCGCGTCTGTGCATAGCCGGAGATCGCGATCGCCGGCATGCGCTGCTGCAGCGGCACACCGAGCTCGCCTTCGAGTTCCCGCACCTGGCGCATCACCGCGTAGCCGTCCTCGTCGGCCAGCGCGGTGTCGCACACCAGCGCCTTCGGCCATTGCGCCGGCGGCGTGCCGCGCAGCCAGTTCAGCAATTCCTTGCCCGTTTCCATGCTGGTCAGCCGGGCGCCGGCATCGGTCAATACCGCCGTCATCGCGTCCCGCTCTTCGTCGCTGCCATCGAGCGCCAGCACCGGCACCCCGTTCAGCCGGTTGCGGCGGCGGTCGACCGTCGGCCGCGCGTCGCTGGAGCCGCTGCGCAGGTCGGTGATCGCGCGCAGCGGCAGTTCGATGTCGAAGGTTGCGCCATGCTCGCCGGCCCGCACCGTCAGCTTGCCGCGCTGGCTTTCCAGCAGCCCTTCCAGTTCGGCGATGTCGAGCATGTCGAGATCGGGCGGCTGGCCGCCGCTGCTGGTGATCGACAAATGCGCCTGGTCGTTGCGGCGGTTCAGCCGCAGTTCGATGCGGCCACCCTCGCCGCTGTTCTCGACCGCCTGCCGGCACAGATCCCAGATCACCTTCTGCAGCACGGACGGGTCGCCGGTGACACGCAACTCGGCCTCGCCGACCTGCGTATAGACATTGACCCGGCGCTCCGCGATCTGCTCACGCAGGCCGTCCACCACGTCGGCGGCCAGCACCTCGAGCTGGATCGGCTGGCGCGCCAGCCGTTGTTCGATACGCTCCAGTTCGCGCTGCTGCTGCTGCAGCGCCCACATCTGCGCATACATGCCCTTCTTTTCCAGCAGTTCCTGGTGGGCACCGCGCTCGACGATGCGGCCGTGCTCCATGACCAGGATGCGGTCGGCATCGACGATGGTCGACAGCCGGTGCGCGATCACCAGGCTGGTGCGGCCGCGCGCAACCCGCATCAGCTCGGCCTGGATCGCCCGCTCGGAGCGGGTGTCAAGCGCCGAGGTCGCTTCGTCGAACACCATGATCGGCGGCCTTTTCAGCAGCGCGCGCGCAATCGCAACGCGCTGCCGCTCGCCACCCGAAAGCCGCACGCCGCGCTCGCCGACACGCGTGTCGTAGCCGTCCGGCAGGCGTTCGATGAACGGCTCCAGCTGTGCGCCGCGTGCCGCCTCGACGACGTCGGCGCGGCTGGCGCCCTGGCGGCCGTAGGCGATGTTGTAAGCCAGCGTTTCGTTGAACAGGATGGTGTCCTGCGGCACGATGCCGATCGCTTCGCGCAGGCTGTGCTGGGTCACCATCCGCAGATCCTGGCCATCGATCCGGATGCTGCCGGAATCCGGCTGGTAGAGGCGGAACAGCAGGCGCGCCAGCGTCGACTTGCCGGAACCGCTGCCGCCGACCACCGCCACCGTCTGTCCCGGCTCGATGCGGAACGACACGTTCCACAGGATCTGCCGCCCCGGTTCGTAGCTGAAATTGACGTTTTCGAAGACGATCTCGCCTGCGCCGGGCTGCAATGGCCGCGCTGCGTCGGCGTCGGCGTCCTCGCCTTCCTTGCCGCGCGCGTCGAGCAGCGCGAACAGGCGTTCGATGTTGGTCATCGCGTCGTTGGTTTCGCGAAACACGAAGCCGAGCGAATTCAGCGGCAGGCTGACCTGGATGATGTAGGCGTTGATCAGGATCAGGTCGCCGACCGTCATCGCGCCTTCCACCACGCTCTGGCCGGCCAGCAGCATTACCGCGGCGATGCCGGCGCCGATGCAGGCGCTCTGGCCGATGTGCAGCGTCGACAGCGCGTACTGATTGGCGGCACCGGCCGTGACCCACTTGTCGAGCACGCTGCCGAGGCGCCCGGTTTCGAAATCCTCGCGTGCGAAGTACTTGACGGTATCGTAGTTCAGCAGGCTGTCGACCACGCGCCCGTTCGACTGCGCCTCCAGTGCGTTCACGTGTCGCTGGTAGCGCATGCGGCGGCGCGTGAAGATCACCGTGTAGGTCGCATAGCAGACGAAGGTGACCAGGATGATGACGGTGAAGCCGACGCTGTACTTGCCAATGATGATGAACAGCACGGCGGCAATCTCCAGCAGCGTCGGCACGATCGTGAACACCGCGACCCCGAGCAGAAAGCCGATGCCGCCGGTGCCTTTCTCGAGATCGCGGATGACGGCACCGGTTTCGCGCCGCGAATGGAAGCGCGCGCCCAGGTGGTGCAGGTGGGAAAAGGTGCGCTGCATGAAATCGGCCACCGTGCGCCGCGTGACGACCGAGAACACGACGTCGCGCAATTCGTTGAACACGTTGCTGCCAAAGCGCACCACCGCATAGGCCAGCAGCAGGAACACCGGCAGCAGCAGCGCCTGCTGCGGGCCGCTGAACAGGTCGACGATGCGCTTCAACAGTAGCGGCACGCTGACCGACGCCACCTTGGCCAGCACCAGCAGCGCGAGCGCCGCCAGCACCCGCATGCGGAAATTCCAGATCGAGCGCCACAGTTCGAGCGCGATGCGCCGGCGCAGCACCCGCTGGCCGCCCTTGGCGGCGGCGCCTACCGCCATTGTTCATACGGCGCGCAGGTGCCGCGCGCGCCATGGAAAAGATCGGAAATCATTGCCTGCATCAACGCCTTCCGGGGCGGTGCCGGGCTGGCGGAACCGCCGCTGTTGTTGCCATCCTCGGGAAACGGCGATCGGCTCAGAGCCAGATCGTCCTGCCGCCCTGCAATATATGCAAAGCGTTGAAAGTTTTTCCGGCCGCGCTATGGCTGCCGCGGATTGACCGGATTGCGTTGCCGGGCGGCGTCGTTGCTGGTGTTGTCGTCGGCCGTGACTTCCTGCTCGTGGTCCGGACGGATATCGGCGTCCGGGGTCAGCTTGGCGTCGCCGTCGGCGGATGCGCGCTCGCCGCTGCCGAAGCGGTCCGAATCGCCCTCCATTTCGTCCGGCCCCAGCGGCAGCGCATGCTGATCGAGCGGGCTGTCGATATCCTGCGGCGTGCGGCGCGCCCCCTGGGTGTCGCTGCCGGAATCCGACGAATCGCTCGGCCCCAGGGATTTGACGTCACGGCCCTTGCCGACGTCGGGCATGCGGTCGGCGGACGGATCGAGTGAACTGGTTGCCATTTCTGCCTCCTGTCGAAAATGGTTGGACCACTGCTGCTTGGTGAAAGTGCAATGTCCGTGCCATCGACGAGCCGACGGGAGCAAACCGGGCGAACAAATGAAAAGCGGCCGCCGTTGCTGGCAGCCGCTTGGGAGATGGAGGCGGGGGTCGGAATTGAACCGGCGTCTACGGCTTTGCAGGCCGCTGCATAACCACTTTGCTACCCCGCCTTGGGGTCGTCATTGTAACCGCGAAATACGCGGGGCGCCAACGGCGCCGCATTCATCGGCCGGCGCGGCGCGGTTCGGTCGAAAGGCCGGGCCGCGGGCCGGGAGAATACTGGAGCGGGAGAAGAGTCTCGAACTCTCGACCTCAACCTTGGCAAGGTTGCGCTCTACCAACTGAGCTACTCCCGCGTGGAGTTTTTTGGCTGCCTGCCCGGTGGCGAGCGGCATCCTGCATAACAAAAAAAGGAAGCGGAGAGCTTCCTTTTTTCCGAATCTGGAGCGGGAGAAGAGTCTCGAACTCTCGACCTCAACCTTGGCAAGGTTGCGCTCTACCAACTGAGCTACTCCCGCGTCGACAACAGGTGCGTATTATAAGCC
>JBAUJK010000348.1:0-1890 GCA_049683695.1 Burkholderiaceae bacterium | reverse complement strand
GTACCGGGCGGCACCATCCGCGACGCCGTCGAAAGCATGGAAAGAGCGATGATCAGCGCGGCGATGGCACGTCATCGCGGTAACAAGAAAAAGGTGGCCGAGGAACTCGGCGTATCGCGCGCCTACCTGTACAAGAAGCTGCAGCTCGATTGAGCCGGGTTCCGGCCTGCCGCGTCTACGACGCGCAGCGCCGGGACATCAGTTGGTAGCGCGCCCAGGAGCCGATCAGGAGGCCGTTGTCGGCGCCTTCGCCATTCAGCCATTGCCGATGCAGCGCCGGGGCCAGTTGCGCGAGGTCGTAGCTCTCGATGAATAGCACCCAGTGCACGCGGCTGTCGCGCGCGCCGCGCAGGGCCGCCTCGGCGCCGCAATCGGCGCTGACCGCGTCGTCCGCCTCCCACAGCGCCATCCGCACCAGGCAATCGGTCGCCATCAGGCGCGGTCCCAGCCGTTCGGCGATGAAGCGGCGCGCTTCCCGCTCGCGGCCACTGACCGGCTTGCACTGGACTACGACCGCGGTGCCGCCGGCGCCTTCGCCGAGCGACCAGGTTTCGCGGCAGGCCGAACGCAAGGTGCCGCGAAAGGCCGGCATCACCTTGCGGGTCCAGGCGCTCGGGGCGGCCAGCCGCTCCCGGTAGGCCTCCGAGCGCAGCACGTCGATCGAGCGGCATTCGTAGACCGTCATGTAGGTCGGCTGCGCGCCCAGCGCCTGATAGCGGCGCGCCACCTGGAAGCCGTCGATCGCCAGCCGCTCGGCCAGATGCTGCTGCTGGTACCAGCGGTTGAATTCGGCTTCCATCCCCTTTTGCACGTCGTTCTGGATCAGCAGCACGCCCGGCGCATCCGGCCGGGGATCGGCAACGGCAGTCATCAAGCTCCTCGCAATTGATGTCGCAGCAAGCGGCGCGCCGCCGTTGCCGGCAAGGCGCGCGCCCACAAAAAAGGCCCGCGAAAGGCCTTGAGTCTTACATCCCGATGCCAAGGCCAGGGAAACGGCAGGCGCGGCCGGCTATCGCCGGCATGATCGCCACCCCCGCTTCCCGGCCCATGCGCATTACTTGACCAGCGGGCAGCTGCTGGCCGACAGCGGCTGATACGCCTGGTCGCCCGGGATCGTCTGCAGGACCTTGATGATGTCCCAGTCGCTCTTCGATTCCGACGGCTTCTTGGCCTCGGCCAGGTACATGTCGTGCACCATGCGGCCGTCGGCGCGGATCTTGCCGCCCTTGGCGAAGAAGTCGTTGATCTCGGTCGCCTTCATCTTCGTCATCACCGCTTCGGCATTGTCGGTGCCGGTGGCCTGGATCGACTTCAGGTAGTGCATCGTCGCCGAGTACATGCCGGCCTGGATCATGGTCGGCATCGCCTTGTGGATGTCATAGAAGCGCTTGGACCAGGCGCGCGTCTCGTCGTTGCGATCCCAGTAGTAGCCAGTGGTGAACAGCAGGCCCTGCGCGATGTCCAGCCCCATGCCCTTGACGTCGGTGTCGAACACCAGGAGCGTCGCCAGCTTCTGGTTCTTGGTCAGGCCGAATTCGGCCGCTGCGCGCACCGAGTTCTGGGTGTCGCGGCCGGCATTCGCCAGTCCCACCACCTTGGCCTTCGATGCCTGTGCCTGCAGCATGAAGGACGAGAAGTCCGATGCCGACAGCGGATGCTTGGCGGTGCCCAGCACCTTGCCGCCCATTTCCTTGATGACGGCGGTCGCGTCCTTCTCCAGCGAGCTGCCGAACGCGTAGTCGGCGGTGATGAAGTACCAGGTATCGCCGCCCTGCTGCATCACCGCGCGGGCGGTGCCGTTGGCCAGCGCATAGGTGTCGTACACGTAGTGGATGCCGTACGGCGAGCATTCCTTGTTGGTCAGCGCGGTGGTGGCGGAACCGGCGAAGA
>JBAUJK010000347.1:0-5118 GCA_049683695.1 Burkholderiaceae bacterium | reverse complement strand
GCTGGAAATCCGCCAGGGCAAGCAAACGCTGATCGGCTTTCCGGCGCTGGTCGACCGCGGCACGCATTGCGAACTGCAGGTGTTCGACGACCCGTCCGAGGCGGCGCGCGTGCACCGCCTCGGCCTGCGCCGGCTGTTCGCGCTGCAGCTGAAGGAACAATTGAAGTTTTTGGAAAAGAACATTCCCGGACTGCAACAGATGGGAATGCAATTCATGGCGCTTGGCTCGCAGGAGGAATTGCGCCAGCAGATCATCGAGGCCGGGCTGGAGCGCGCCTGTCTGCAGGCGCCGCTGCCGGCCGGCGCAGAGGAATTTTCGCGCCGCCGCGACGAAGGCAAGGCGCGCCTGAACCTGCTGGTCAACGAGATCGCCCGGCTGGCGGCGCAGATCCTGGCCGAATACCACGCGCTGCCGAAGAAGCTGCAGGGCGCGAAGGCGCATCCGCATAGCATGGCCGACATGCAGGCGCAGCTGCAGGCGCTGGTCGGCAAGCGCTTCGTCGCCGACAACGACTACGCGCAGCTGGCGCATTTCCCGCGCTACCTGAAGGCGATCGGCGTGCGGCTGGAGAAGCTGCGCGCCGATCCGGCCCGCGACGCCCGGTTGATGGCGGAATGGCAACAGGTCGCCGCGCCCTGGCAGCGCGCGCAGAAGGACCGGCGCGGCGATCCGAAGATGGCCGAATTCCGCTGGCTGCTGGAGGAATTGCGGGTGTCGCTGTTCGCGCAGGAACTGCGAACGCCGATGCCGGTGTCGGTCAAGCGGCTGCAGAAGGTGTGGGAGTCGATGCAGCGCTGACGGCGGTACAGGTGCCGCATATAAAAAATTGACAGGCGCGGGGCGCTGCGCATATATTCGCCAATCCTGTTCAGGAGAAGGCAGCCGTCGTACCGATACCGCGCTGCGGCCGAAGGGGCATCCCGAAAACTCTCAGGCAAAAGGACTGGACAGGGTGGAAGACTGGCTCTTCCACACTCTGGAGAGCGGCGGCCGCGGGCCGCCCACCGAAGGGGCGCACGGGAGACCTTCCCGTAATCTCTCAGGTACCAAGGACAGAGGGGACCGAGGCAAATCGCGGCTGCGGCCATCCGGCGATTTGCGCTGTCTTCCCCATTGGTGCGAGGTTCCCATGACGCAGGCAACGCCCCTTAATGCCATCCACCGCGCCGCCGGCGCCCGCATGGTCGATTTCGGCGGCTGGGACATGCCGCTGCACTACGGTTCGCAGATCGACGAGCACCACGCTGTGCGGCGCGACTGCGGCATGTTCGACGTTTCCCACATGTGCGTGCTCGATCTGCGCGGCGCCGATGCGCGCGCCTTCCTGCGCGGGCTGCTGGCCAACGACGTCGACAAGCTGCAGACGCCCGGCCGCGCGCTGTATTCGTGCATGCTGAACGCCGAAGGCGGCGTCATCGACGACCTGATCGTCTATTTCTTCGCCGAAGACTGGTTCCGGCTGGTAGTCAATGCCGGAACCGCCGAGCAGGACATCGCCTGGATCGAGGAGCGCCACCGCGCCACCGGCAGCCATCTGCAGATCGCGGTGCGCCGCGGCGGCGCCGAGCCGCTGGCGCTGATCGCGCTGCAGGGGCCGAACGCCGCCGACAAGCTGTGGCAGGTGCTGCCGCAGGCGCGCGCGGTGGCGGAACCGCTGAAACCCTTCCATGCGGCACTGCTGCCGGCGTCGCCGTTCGGCGAATTGATGCTGGCGCGCACCGGCTACACCGGCGAGGACGGCTATGAGATCGCGCTGCCGGCGCAGCATGCGGTCGCGCTGTGGCAGGCGCTGGCGGCGGCGGGCGCGAAACCGGCCGGACTCGGCGCGCGCGATACGCTGCGGCTGGAAGCCGGCATGAATCTATACGGCCAGGACATGGATGCGTCGACCAGCCCGCTCGACGCCGGCCTCGGCTGGACCGTCGAGCTGGACGGCGCGCGCGACTTCGTCGGCAAGGCGGCGCTTCAGGCCAGCGGCCAGCGCGCCCAGCTGCTCGGCCTGTTGCTGCGCGAAAAGGGCGGCGTGCTGCGCGCGCACCAGACCGTCACGACCGCGCACGGCACCGGCGAAATCACCAGCGGCACCTTCAGCCCGACGCTGCAGCAGGCGATCGCGCTGGCGCGGCTGCCGCTGGGGGTCGCGGTCGGCGATACCGTGCAGGTCGCCATCCGCGACAAGCAGTTGGCAGCGTCGGTGGTCAAGCTGCCATTCGTGCGGCGCGGCCGGGTGCTGGTGGCGTAAGGCGTTGGCAGCGGTAGCCGTAGATATACTCCCATTGATGCTGCTCTGTATCGGGCGTATTCCGGTCGAATTTTGCACATACTCCTAATTTTTGATCACATGGCGCTGTCCGGACCGGAATTGGCGGCGCTGAAACCCTTCCCAACCTTCTCTTTCTGGAGCGCAGCATGAATCTTCCCGCCGAACTGAAGTACACCGCCTCGCACGAATGGGTCCGCCTGGAGGCCGACGGCAGCGTCACGGTCGGCATCACAGACTATGCGCAGGAGGCGCTGGGCGACATCGTCTTCGTCGAACTGCCGCAGCCCGGCCAGGCGCTGCAGGCCGGCAAGGAATGCGCGGTGGTGGAATCGGTGAAGGCCGCCAGCGACATCTATGCACCGCTGGCCGGTACCGTGACTGCGGCTAATACCGCGCTGGCCGACGCTCCCGAGCAGATCAACGCCGACGCCTTTGGCGCCTGGTTGTTCAAGCTGCAGCCGACCGATGCCGGCGCGCTGGACGGCTTGCTGGACGCCGACGCGTACCGGCAGAGCGTCGGCGGCTGAACCACCTGTCGCCGCGCGCTTCGTTGGCCACCGCCGCTTGCATGTCGTTCCCGCCTGCGCGGGAGCGGCAAGGCGCGATCCCGCGACGGCACTGTCGACCTTCCGTTCCTTCCCCATTTTGATTCCATCGTAGACCATGACTTCCCGCCCGCCGCAACCCGACCAATTCAATGGCGCTGCCTTCGCCGCCCGCCACATCGGCCCGTCCGCCGCCGAACAGCAGGACATGCTGGCCGCGCTCGGCTATCCTAGCCGCGCGGCGCTGATCGATGCCATCGTGCCGCCGGCGATCCGGCAGCAACAGCCGCCGCCGCTGGGCGAATTCGCGATACCGCTGACGGAAGCGCAGGCGCTGGCGAAGCTGAAAAGCATGGCCGGCAAGAACCGCGTGTTCAAGTCGTTGATCGGGCAGGGCTACTACAACACCGAAACGCCGGCGGTGATCCTGCGCAACCTGTTCGAAAACCCGGCCTGGTACACCGCCTATACGCCGTACCAGCCGGAAATCTCGCAGGGCCGGCTGGAAGCGATCCTGAACTTCCAGCAGATGGTGACCGACCTGACCGGCATGCAGATCGCCAACGCGTCGATGCTGGACGAAGGCACCGCCGCCGCCGAGGCGATGACGCTGCTGCAGCGGGTCGGCAAATCGGCGTCGAACGTGTTCTACGTCGCCGCCGACGTGCTGCCGCAGACGCGCGCGATCATCGAAACCCGCGCGCGCCCGCTCGGCATCGAGGTGCGCACCGGCGCCGACGCGGCGCTGCAGCACGACTGTTTCGGCGTGCTGCTGCAATACCCGGGCGCGGATGGCGCGCTGCGCGACTACCGCGAACTGGTGGCGGCGCTGCATGCGAAGGGCACGCTGGTAATCGCCGCCGCCGACCTGCTGGCGCTGGCGCTGTTGACGCCGCCCGGCGAATGGGGCGCCGACGTGGTGGTCGGCAACAGCCAGCGCTTCGGCGTGCCGCTCGGTTTCGGCGGTCCGCACGCCGGCTACTTGGCCACTCGCGACGAATTCAAGCGCAGCATGCCTGGACGGCTGGTCGGCGTCACCCAGGACGCGCAGGGCAATCCGGCCTACCGGCTGGCGCTGCAGACGCGCGAGCAGCACATCCGGCGCGAAAAGGCGACTTCCAATATCTGCACCGCGCAGGTGCTGCTGGCGGTGATGGCCGGCATGTACGCGGTCTGGCACGGCCCGGACGGCATCCGCCGCATCGCCGCGCGCGTGCACCGGCTGACCGCGCTGCTGGCAGCCGGCTTACGCCAGCTCGGCCACGAGCCGCTGCACGGCAGCTTCTTCGACACGCTGACGCTGCGGGTGGAGCACGCGGAGCCGCTGCACGCGGCGGCGCAGCGGCGCGGCATCAATCTGCGCCGCATCGACAACCGTCTGCTCGGCATGTCGCTCGACGAAACCACTACCGCCGACGACGTCCGTACCCTGTGGGAAATCTTCGCCGACGGCCGGCCGCTACCGAATTTCGACGCCATCGCGGCGGCCACCGGCGACGCGCTGCCGCCGCAGCTGGCACGCACCAGCGCCTATCTGACGCATCCGGTGTTCAACCGCTATCAGGCCGAGCATGAAATGCTGCGCTACCTGCGCAACCTGGCCGACAAGGACCTAGCACTGGACCGCAGCATGATCCCGCTCGGCTCCTGCACGATGAAGCTGAACGCGACCTCCGAGATGATCCCGATCACCTGGCCGGAATTCGCCGCCATCCATCCGTTCGCGCCCACCGAGCAGACCACGGGCTACCGCGAAATGATTGTCCAGCTGGAACAGATGCTGTGCGCGCTGACCGGCTATGCGGCGGTGTCGCTGCAGCCGAACGCCGGCTCGCAGGGCGAGTACGCGGGTCTGTTGGCGATCCGCGCCTACCATGCGGCGCGCGGCGAAGGCCAGCGCGACGTCTGCCTGATTCCATCGTCGGCGCACGGCACCAACCCGGCGTCGGCCAGCATGGCCGGGATGCGGGTGGTGGTGGTCGCCTGCGATGAGCGCGGCAACGTCGACCTGGCCGACCTGCGCGCCAAGGCCGAACAGCACCGCGAGCAGCTGGCGGCGGCGATGGTCACCTATCCATCCACGCATGGCGTGTTCGAGGAAGGCATCGTCGAACTGTGCGAGATCGTGCATGCGCATGGCGGCCAGGTCTACGTCGACGGCGCCAACCTGAACGCGCTGGTCGGGCTGGCGGCGCCGGGCGCCTTCGGCGGTGACGTCAGCCACCTGAACCTGCACAAGACCTTCTGCATCCCGCACGGCGGCGGCGGCCCCGGCGTCGGACCGGTGGCGGTGCGCGCGCACCTGGCGC
>JBAUJK010000346.1:0-2653 GCA_049683695.1 Burkholderiaceae bacterium | reverse complement strand
GAAAGTAAGTGGCCGCCGGGCCACCCCCGGCTAGTCACCACGAAGTAGCAAAGGTATCGCTTAGCCACAAACGCCTCTGGGTTCCGGTTTTCGCCGGAACGATAAACGAACTACGAATACATCACGGCCAGCTGACATACCCAGCCAACCAACAACAAAGCAGCACCAGGAGACCCCCCAATGCTCTACCGCGAAGCCGGCCAGTTCAAGACTTCCTACCTCGCCGACAGCCAGATCTTCCCGATCCGCCAGGACCGCATCGGCATGGCGATCGTGCTGGCGATCGCCTTCCTCGCGATTCCGGGATTCGCCAGCGAATACTGGTTCTCGGCGATCCTGATCCCGTTCCTGGTGCTGGCGCTGGCCGCGCTCGGCCTGAACATCCTGACCGGCTATGCCGGCCAGCTGTCGCTCGGCACCGCCGCCTTCATGGCGGTCGGCGCCTATGCCGCCTACAACTTCCAGCTGCGCATCGAGGGCATCCCGATCCTGGTCTCGTTCATCCTGGCCGGCCTGTGCGCGGCCGGCGTCGGCGTGCTGTTCGGGCTGCCGTCGCTGCGCATCAAGGGCTTCTACCTGGCGGTGGCGACGCTGGCCGCGCAGTTCTTCGTGGTCTGGGTACTGACCAAGTTTTCCTGGTTTTCCAACTACAGCTCGTCCGGCGTAATCAGCGCGCAGCGGCTGGAAATCCTCGGCTATCCGATCGACACGCCGATGACCAAGTACCTGTTCGTGCTGACCATCGTCTGCGTGATGGCGCTGCTGGCGAAAAACCTGGTGCGATCCTCCACCGGGCGCGCCTGGATGGCGGTGCGCGACATGGACGTGGCAGCGGAAGTGATCGGCATCCCGCTGATGAGGACCAAGCTGCTGGCGTTCGCGGTGTCGTCGTTCTACTGCGGCGTGGCCGGCGCGCTGTATGCGTTCTGCTACCTCGGCTCGGTCGAGCCGGACGGCTTTTCGCTGGAGCTGTCGTTCCGCATCCTGTTCATGATCATCGTCGGCGGCGTCGGTAGCGTGCTGGGCGCCTTCCTCGGCTCGGCCTTCATCCTGCTGGTGCCGATCCTGCTGGACAACTTCCTGCCGCCGCTGGCGGCGCTGTTGAACCTGCCGTTCACCAATGCCGACGTGTCGCACATCCAGATGATGGTGTTCGGCGGCCTGATCATTTTCTTTCTGATCGTCGAACCGCACGGGTTGGCGCGCCTGTGGCAGATCACCAAGGAAAAACTGCGCCTGTGGCCTTTCCCTCACTGAAATGGGTTGCATTCGGAAGTAGGTAGTTGCTGTATCCGTCCAACGTATAAAAGGAGACCATCTTGAAACTGCTCAACAAACTCATGCTGACCGCGGTGGCCGCGTCGGCGCTGCTCTTGCCGGCCAGCCAGGCGATGGCGGACGAACAGTTCATCGCCCTGCCCAGCTACCGGGTCGGCCCCTACGCGGCCAACGGCACCGCCTGGTACGGCGGCTTCATCGACTACCTGAACTACGTCAACCTGAAGGACGGCGGCATCAACGGCGTCAAACTGACCTGGGAAGAGTGCGAGACCGAGTACAACAATGCCAAGGGCGTCGAATGCTACGAGCGCCTGAAGGGCAAGGACCCGGTGGCGCACGGCACCGCCTTCAACGTGATGTCGACCGGCATCGCCTACGCGCTGATCGACAAGTCGGTGCAGGACAAGGTGCCGCTGATGATGGCCGGCTACGGCCGCACCGACGCGGTCGACGGCTCGGTGTTCCCGTGGGCCTTCCCGCTGGTGACCACCTACCAGATGCAGGTGTCGGCGATCGTCAAGTTCCTGGCGTCGAAGAACAACGGTTCGCTGGCCGGCAAGAAGATCGTCTACCTGTACCACGATTCCGCCTACGGCAAGGAGCCGATCGTGGCGCTGGACGCCGAAGCCAAGCTCGGCAAGTTCGAGGTGGTCGAAATCCCGGTCGCGCACCCGGGCAACGAGCAGGGCGCGCAATGGCTGAAGATCCGCCAGGAAAAGCCCGACTACGTGATCTTCTGGGGCTGGGGCGTGATGAACCCGACCGCGCTGAAGGCGGCGCAAAAGGTCGGCTACCCGCGCGACAAGATCATCGGCTCCTGGTGGGCCGGTTCGGAAGAAGACACGGTGCCGGCCGGTCCCGCCGCCAAGGGCTACATGAGCGCCACCTGGAACGTCGCCGGCGACGCGCCGCCGGCGATCGCCGGCATCAAGAAGGTGGTGTATGGCGCCGGCAAGGGCAACGTGCAGGACCAGAGCAAGGTCGGCTCGGCGTTGTACAACCGCGGCGTGTCGATCGCGATCATCACGGTCGAGGCCATCCGCAACGCGCAGGCCAAGTTCGGCAAGGGCAAGACCATCACCGGCGAGCAGATGCGCTGGGCGCTGGAAAACCTGAACCTCGACAACGCCCACCTGAAGCAGCTCGGTGCCACCGGCCTGCTGCCGGAAATCAAGACCTCGTGCCAAAACCATGAAGGTTCGGGCAAGGTCAAGATCCAGCAGTGGGACGGCAGCAAGTGGGTCATCATTTCCGACTGGATGGAAGGCAACAAGGCGCTGATCCACCCGCTGTTCCAGGCCAACGCCGCCAAGTACGCGAAGGAAAAAGGCATCACCCCGGGCTGCCTGAAGTAAGGCGGCAGTCCTTTCCG
>JBAUJK010000345.1:0-26087 GCA_049683695.1 Burkholderiaceae bacterium | reverse complement strand
CTGCCGTCTTGGCTGCTGCCTTCGGCGCTGCGGCCTTCTTCGCTGCCGGCTTGGCTGCGGCCTTGGTGGCCGGCTTCTTCGCTGCCGTCTTGGCTGCTGCCTTCGGCGCTGCGGCCTTCTTCACGGCCGGCTTGGCTGCGGCCTTGGTGGCCGGCTTCTTCGCTGCTGCCGCCTTAGGTGCCGCGGCCTTCGCTGCCGGCTTCTTGGCAGCGGCAGCCGCCTTGGCGGCTACCGGTTTTTTGGCCGGAGCGTCTTTCTTCGCAGCTGGCTTCTTCGCTGCGGGTTTTTTTGCTGCTGTTGCCATTTGCTTCTCCTTCACGTGATGGAAAATCAAGCTACAAGATTGAAACCCGCCCTGCCCATCGCGCGATGGACAAGCGGATTATTCATCGGCACAAGCAAACCGCTGCTTGCGCTAATGAATACGGCACCAGCTGAACTGCTGCATCCCCTCATCGATGCAGCGCTTCAGCCATGATTGGCTACGCCTGGAAATCCGGCGCCGGCACCGCAAGGCGGTGCGGCGAAGCCGGATGCTGGAGGCAGCCGTAGCCAAAAAAAATGCCGGCAGCAACGCCAGCGATGGAATTCGTTTGCGAAAAAAACGGCGGATTTCCCAAAGAAAAAGCCACCTTCCCCGGCAGCTCCGGATTCGGCGGCAGGCACAGAGAAGATCGAACCGGTCTTGTACTGTCCATTAAATTCGGTGAGAACGCCCTTCGTTGTGGCGGCCGCGGAATGGTTCATGGCGGCCGCGCGCTGATTTCGGATCCGGTGTCCCGGGACCGACGCTGCGGTTGGCCACCCATCGCGTCGGTTGTTCCGGTTGCGGCTGCCTGTCTGTTCGCCTCTTTGCGTCTATTCCCAGTTGAGTGCGCCGCCCGTTTGATATTCGATTACACGGGTTTCGAAAAAGTTGCGCTCTTTTTTCAGATCGACCATTTCGCTCATCCACGGGAATGGATTTTCTTCTTGCGCGAACATCGGATCGAGTCCGATCTGCTGTGCGCGGCGATTCGCGATGAAGCGCAGATATCCCTTGAACATCGGTGCATTCAAGCCCAGCACACCTCGCGGCATTGTATCTTCTGCGTAACGATATTCCAACTCCACCGCGCGCAAAAACAACGCTTTGATCTCCTCGCGGAATTCGGCGGTCCACAGGTGCGGGTTTTCCATCTTGATCGTGTTCACCAGGTCGATGCCGAAGTTACAGTGCAGCGATTCGTCACGCAGGATGTACTGGTATTGCTCCGACGCGCCGACCATCTTGTTCTGTCGTCCGAGCGCCAGGATCTGCACGAAGCCGACGTAGAAGAACAGACCTTCCATCAGGCAGCAGAACACGATCAGCGACTTCAGCAGCTTCTGGTCGTTCTCGACACTGCCGGTGCGGAAGTTGGGATCGGTCAGCGTATCGATGAACGGAATCAGGAATTCGTCCTTGTCACGGATCGATGCGATTTCGTTGTAGGCATTGAATATCTCGCCTTCGTCCAGACCCAGCGATTCGGCGATGTACTGGTAGGCGTGCGTGTGGATCGCCTCCTCGAATGCCTGGCGCAGCAGGTACTGGCGGCATTCCGGCGCCGTGATGTGGCGGTAGGTGCCAAGCACGATATTGTTGGCGGCCAGCGAGTCGGCGGTGACGAAAAATCCCAGGTTGCGCTTGACGATGCGGCGCTCGTCCTCGGTCAGGCCGTTCGGGTTCTTCCACAACTCGATGTCGCGCTGCATGTTGATTTCCTGCGGCATCCAGTGGTTGGCGCAGCCGGCCAGATACTTGTCCCAGGCCCACTTGTACTTGAACGGCACCAGCTGGTTGACGTCGGTCTGGCCGTTGATGATGCGCTTGTCGGCGGCGTTGATGCGGCGTCCGGCCTCGACCGGGGCCGGCTTGGAGACCAGCGCCGGGTTCAGCGCATCGTCGCCGCGCGGGACGGACGCCGGCATTGCCGGCTGCAACTGCGGCTGTGGTTGCGGCGGCATCTGCGGTGCTCGCGCGGCGGGAGTGATGGTCGGTTCTTCGTCCCAGGTCAGCATGTTTTTTCCTCTTTCTGATTCGTTTCGCGATAGTGGCGGCGCTGGCGCCGCCGTCCGGCCGATCCGGCACAAGCGGCCGGTCCGGCGTGATCGATGTGGCCTGCGCCTATTGGCAGGCCTCGCACTCTTCGAAGCCGGGGTCGCCCGGACGCAGCACGCAGGCCGGCCCGGCCAGTTCCTCGGCCGCTGGCGCGGCGGCGATGGTGTCGGCGGGCGCGGACACCATGCCGGTGGCGCCATGGATGCCGACCGCGTTCAGCGCACCGGCCTTCGAGGTCGACTTCTCGGTGTGGGTGGCGCCGATGCTGCGCAGATAGTAGGTGGTCTTCAGACCGCGCAGCCATGCCAGCTTGTAAGTCTCGTCCAGCTTCTTGCCGGAAGCGCCGGCCATGTAGATATTGAGCGACTGCGCCTGATCGATCCACTTCTGGCGGCGCGATGCGGCTTCGACCAGCCACTTAGGATCGACCTCGAAGGCGGTCGCGTACACGTCGCGCAAATCCTGCGGAATGCGGTCGATCCGGGCCAGGCTGCCGTCGAAGAACTTCAGGTCCGAGATCATCACTTCGTCCCACAGGCCGCGCGCCTTCAGGTCGCGCACCAGGTATTCGTTGATTTCGGTAAATTCGCCCGACAGGTTCGACTTCACGTACAGGTTCTGGTAGGTCGGCTCGATGCAGGCCGAGACGCCGATGATGTTGGAAATGGTCGCGGTCGGCGCGATCGCGACGCAATTCGAGTTGCGCATGCCGTGTTCGCGGATGCGTGCGCGCAACGCCGCCCAATCCATGGATTCCGAGGTGTCGACTTCAAGGAAGCCGCCGCGTTCCTCGGCCAGCAGCTTCAGCGAGTCCTGCGGCAGGATGCCGCGGTCCCACAGCGAGCCGCGATAGGAGCTGTAGCGGCCGCGCTCTTCCGCCAGCTCGGTCGAGGCCCAGTAGGCGTAGTAGCAGACCGCCTCCATCGAGCGGTCGGCGAATTCGACCGCCGCCATCGATGCATACGGCACGCGCAGCATGTGCAGGCAATCCTGGAAGCCCATGATGCCCATGCCGACCGGGCGATGGCGCAGGTTGGAATCGCGCGCCTTCTTCACCGCGTAGTAGTTGATGTCGATCACGTTGTCGAGCATGCGCATCGCGGTGCGGATGGTCTTCTGCAGCTTGGCGTGGTCCAGCTGGCCATCCTTCATGTGGGCCGGCAGGTTGACCGAGCCGAGGTTGCATACGGCGATTTCGGTATCGCTGGTGTTCAGCGTGATCTCGGTGCACAGGTTGGAGCTGTGCACGACGCCGACATGCTGCTGCGGCGAACGGATGTTGCACGGATCCTTGAACGCAATCCACGGATGGCCGGTTTCGAACAGCATCGACAGCATCTTGCGCCACAGGTCGAGCGCCTGCACCGTCTTGAACAGCTTCAGCTCGCCGCTGGCGACCTTCGCTTCGTAGCCGGTATAGGCCTCCTCGAACGCGCGGCCGACCTTGTCATGCAAGTCCGGCACGTCGGACGGCGAAAACAGCGTCCATTCGCCCTTTTCCATCACGCGCTTCATGAACAGGTCGGGAATCCAGTTGGCGGTGTTCATGTCGTGCGTGCGGCGGCGGTCGTCGCCGGTATTCTTGCGCAGGTCGAGGAATTCCTCGATGTCCATGTGCCAGGTTTCCAGGTAGGCGCACACCGCTCCCTTGCGCTTGCCACCCTGGTTGACCGCGACCGCGGTGTCGTTGACCACCTTCAGGAACGGCACCACGCCCTGCGACTTGCCGTTGGTGCCCTTGATATGCGCACCCAGCGCGCGCACCTGCGTCCAGTCGTTGCCGAGACCGCCGGCGAACTTGGCCAGCAGCGCGTTTTCCTTGATGGCGTCGTAAATCCCCTCCAGATCGTCCGACACCGTCGTCAGGTAGCAGGAGGACAGCTGCGAGCGTTGCGTGCCGGAATTGAACAGCGTCGGCGTCGAGCTCATGAAGTCAAACGACGACAACAGGTTGTAGAACTCGATCGCGCGCGCTTCGCGGTCGATCTCGTTCAAGGCCAGGCCCATCGCCACGCGCATGTAGAACGCCTGCGGCATTTCGATGCGGGTGCCGCGCACATGCAGGAAATAACGGTCGTACAAAGTTTGCAGGCCAAGGTAGCCGAATTGCAGGTCACGCTCCGCCACCAGCGCCTGGCTCAGCTGCTGCAGGTCGAACTGGGCCAGGCGCGTGTCCAGCAGCTCGGCCTCGATGCCCTTCTTGATGAATTTAGGAAAATAGTCGACGTAATGGACCGCGGCATCCTGCTGCGCCACCTCCTGCCCGAACACTTCCTTGCGGATCGTGTGCATCAGCAGGCGCGCCGTCACCTGGCTGTAAGCAGGATCCTTTTCCATCAGCGCGCGCGCCGCCAGGATCGCGGACTTGTGCAATTCCTCGACCGGCACGCCGTCGTACAGGTTCTTGACCGTCTCGGCCAGGATCGCCTCGGCGTCGACGTGCTGTTCCAGGCCGATGCAGGCGGCGCCGATCAGGTCGCGCACCCGCTGCATCTCCAGCGGCCGGCGCTGACCATCCTCAACCACGTGCAACTGCGGCTTTTCGACCGCCGGCTTGGCCGCCTGATGCTGGGCCCGCTGCTCCATCCGTTTGGCGCGGTACAGCACATAGGCGCGCGCAACGTCGTGCTCGCCGGAACGCATCAGCGACAGTTCGACCTGGTCCTGCACGTCTTCGATATGGAAGGTGCCGCCGGTCGGCTGGCGCCGCACCAGCGCCGCCACCACGTTCGCGGTCAGGCGTTCGACCAGTTCGCGCACGCGCGCCGACGCCGCGCCCTGGCCACCGTGCACAGCCAGGAACGCCTTGGTCATCGCGATCGAGATCTTGGACGGCTCGAAGCCGACCACGGCGCCGTTGCGGCGGATGATGCGGTAGTCGGCCAGATTGGACACCGGCTTGGCGGCGGCCGCATCGAGCGGCGAGAACGCCGAAGCGGCGGGAAATTCGGACAGGGAGCTTACGGGGATTTCTTGAGCGGTAGGGTGCACTTGGCCTCCAGGGAATCAGGGGCGGCGGTCGGGCCGTCGCTTATCGTTGTCGAGACTGAGCGCCCGTGCAGGGCGTTCGCGGGAATACTGCTGCAGCCGGCAGACGCCAACAGCCTGGATCAGGTGAAAAACCGGCCAGAACTGCGGCATGAGGCCGGATTCCGGCTCACGCGAGCCGCTCTCCGAACCTGCTGGGCGTTAGCCGGGCGAGGCCGGACTGTCAATATGCAAAAGACACAAAGACCACTATATCTAGTGATTTAATCGCGGCACCCACTAATTCTAGTACCCACAGCAAGGAGGTGCAAGACGAATGTCTTATGATTTTTAACTATTAGAAACACTGGTTTCTACTGGATCCCTCCTGCTTTCAGGGAAAGCGCAGGAATATCGCTCCGGCATCGGCCTGATTCAGCAGGGATCGGTACAGCGCCCAGTCGAAAAACGGGCCGGGATCGGTCTTGCGCGTCGGCGCAACATGTTCATGCCCGGCCACGGCGGTCAACGGATGACGGCGGCGCAGCGCCGCGCTCAAGGCAGCCAGCGTCGCGTACTGGGGCAACTCGAAAGGCTCGAAATCGCTGCCCTCCAGTTCAACACCGATCGAAAAGTCGTTGCAGGCCGCCCGTCCATTGAAAGACGAAACACCGGCATGCCAGGCGCGCGCGCAGGTCGATACGAATTGCAGCAGCGTGCCGTCACGCCGGACCAGGAAATGCGCCGAGACGCGCAAACCGCGCAGCTGTTCGAAGTATGGATCAGCAGCATGATCGAGGCGATTGGCGAACAGATCCGCGATGAAGGGACCGCCGAACTGCCGCGGCGGCAGGCTGATGTTATGGATCACCAGCAGGTCGATCGCGGCGTCGTCCGGGCGCGCATCGCAGTTCGGTGACGGCCGCGGGGTCGCTTGGTGGCACCAGCCATCGACGCCGACCTCGAAACGGGATAGCGCCGATCGGGACGCGTCGCTCATGAATCGTGCTCGCGAATCGACAGCCGCTGCATCCGGTAGCGCAACTGCCTGAAGCTGATGCCGAGCAATTCTGCCGCCTGCGTGCGGTTGAAGCGGGTCTTTTCCAGCGCGCGCCGGATGATCTCGCTTTCGACGCGGTCCAGATGCGCCGGCAGGGATTCCGGCAGTTCGGGTGGCACATCGCTGTGCGCGACCGTTGCCGGTGCCGGCGAACGTTCGGGCAGCGGCGCGGGGGCCGGCGGCATCGCGGCGGCGGCCGGCTTGAGCGCCAGATCGGCCAGTTCGATCACGCCGTCGCTGGCGAACGCCAACGCACGCTCCAGGATGTTTTCCAGTTCGCGCACGTTGCCCGGAAACGCATAGCCCTGCAGCGCCGCCAGCGCCGGTGGCGCCAGTCTGGCGCCTCCGGGCGCCGCCAGTCGTTCGAGGATGACGGCCGCCAGCATCTCGATGTCGTCGCACCGCTCGCGCAGCGGCGGCAGCGTCAGTTCGATCACGTTCAGCCGGTAATACAGATCCTGCCGAAATTTCCCGAGTTCAACGCAGCGTTCCAGCGGCTGATGGGTGGCGCTGATCAGCCGCACGTCGACCGGCTCTTCGACGGTCGCGCCGACCTTGCGTACACGCCGCTCCTGGATCGCACGCAGCAGCTTCACCTGCATCGGCAGCGGCAGGTCGGCGACCTCGTCAAGCAGCAACGTACCGCCATTGGCTGCCTGGAAAAAACCGTCTCGGTCTTCCGCGGCGCCGGTAAAGGCGCCCTTCCGGTAACCGAAGAATTCGGCTTCCATCAGGGATTCGGGGATGGCGCCGCAGTTGACCGCGACGAACGGCTTGTCGGCCCGCGGGCTTTGCGCGTGGATGTCGCGCGCCGCCAGTTCCTTGCCGCTGCCGGATTCGCCATAGATCGCCACCGGCGCCATGCTGCGCGCCAGCCGCGCGATCTGGCTGCGTACCTCGCAAATCGCTGCCGATCGTCCGACCAGCCGCAAGCCGATCTCAGCCGACCGCTGTCCGGGCGAGCGCTCCTGCGCCGCGGCAGGCACGCGCAGTGCCGACTGCACCATGCGCCGCAGCTGATCCAGCGCCACCGGCTTCGACAGATAATCGAAAGCGCCCGCCTTCAGCGCGGCGACCGCATTGTCGGCGCTGCCGAACGCGGTAATTACCGCGATCGGCGTGTGCGTGCGGCGGCCGGCCACCTCGCCGACGAGTTCGATGCCCTGGCCGTCCGGCAACCGCATGTCGGTCAGGACCAGTGCGTAATCGTGCTGCTCCAGGCAGCGCCGTGCCGCGCCGAGCGAGGCGACACTGTCGACATCCAGCCCCATCTTGACCAACGTGATCTCGAGCAGCTCGCGCAAGTCCGCTTCATCGTCGATCACCAGTACGCGCGGTGCAGTCATTGCGGCATTTTCAGGAAGAGGAAAAAATCAGGCCGCGGCGGCGGCAAAAGTGATGACGAAGCGCCCGCTGGCCCGTTCCGGCGCCTCGCCCGGACCGGCAAGCCGGTACTCGTAATCGAGCAATGCACCGTTATTCAAGCACAATTCACGCGCCAGGTAGAGTCCAAGTCCGGTTCCCTTGCTGGAAGTCGTGTAGAACGGCTCGAACAAATGCGCGCGGACTTCCGGAGTCATCGGCGCGCCATCATCCTGTACGTGCAGTTCCAGGTGACCGGAAGCGCCGCTGACGGCGAACACGCGAATGCTGCCGGGGCCGCCGCTGGCATAGCGCAGCGCATTTCCAAGCAGATTGACCAGCACTTCGCGCAGATGCAGCGGGTCGAACCATGCCTCACCGCCATCGACCTCCAGTGCGATCAGGCCGGGCGCCAGCGCATGGCTTTCGCAGAACTCCTCCAGAATCTGGCGCAACAGCGGCGCCAGCGGCAGCGGCGCGTCCTGCGGCTGGGCCTTGCGCGACAGCTTCAGGATATCTTCGATCATCCGGTTCATGCGCGCCACGTTGTCACCGACGATGCGCAGCAGGCGGCGCTCGGCCGGACCGGTCGCGTCTTCTTCGAGCAAAGTGGCGGCATGACCAATCGCCGACAGCGGATTGCGCACTTCGTGCGCGATGCTGGCGGTCAGGCGCCCCATCGAAGCCAGCTTCAGCTGCTGCGCGCGACTCTCGATTTCCGTCACATCCTGCAGGAATACCACGCTGCGGCGCGGCGTGGCGCGCCCGGTCTCGACCTGCGCGAAGCGCAGCTTCAGGTGCGCCGTCACTTCGCGGCGCCGGCCCCAGACCGTGGTGGCGCCGAGCAGCGTCGCCCCGCCCGGCTTGACGTTGACGAACACCGGCGCGTTGCTGGCGCTGCCGGTCTGCGCGCACTTTGCCAGCCAAGCGGAGAACGCTTCCATGATCGGCCGCAGGCCGCCGACCTCCTTCAGCCGGATGCGGGTCTTGCTGACCGACAGCGACAATCCCAGCATCCGTTCCGCCGCCGGATTGGCGGTGAAAATGGTACCGTCGGAACCGAGCACCAGGATGCCGTCGCCCATGTCGGCAATCACCAAGCGGTTGATCGCCTGCTGCACCTGCAGGTCCTGGCCGCGCTGGGCGGCCAGCAATTCCTGTTTGATCAGGCGCGCTGCCAGCTGGTTGATCACGATGACTGCGGCAAAGAAGGCGGCACCGTACAAGCCGGCCTGTACCGTCGATACTTCGGGCACCGAACGCAACAACTGATAACCGGCCTCCGCCAGCAGCAGCAGCGTGACTGTCGAGACGAAGAACAGCGCCAGCGGCAGCGCGGTCAGCACCGCCGCCCCTGCCAGCGGGAACAGGAACAGGATCGCGAGACCGCTGTGGGCGCCGCCGGCGCCAACGTACAGCAGGGCAATGACGCCGATGTCGAGCGTCACCTGGGTCGTCAGTTGCAGCGTGAAGCGGCGGCGCCAGAAGGCTGCCAGCATCGCGAACGCGACCGCCAGCAGCAGGTAGGCGGCGCAGAGCTGGCGGTAGAACGGCGTCTGGGCCACCCACCACTCCCGCTTTAGATCCAGGCTCAGGTACCCCAGCAGCACTAGCGCAATGACGATGCGCGTGATGTTGAACGTCTGCAGCGTGCGCCAGAAGGTTTCACGGCGTCCTGGCACCGGCACGTGCACGGCGTGCCTCATGCGTCAGCGGTCGCCATGCTGCAGGCGGTGCGCCTCGCTGCAAAAGGCTCGGCCATCGGCGTCCCGCAGCGCCTCCGATGCCGGCAAATGGACTCCGCACTGCGCGCATTGCAGCATCGACTCCGCCTTGTCCTCGGGAGACGCCGGACGCGGCGCCGGCGGCGCCTTCTTGCCGCGCGTCAGCCACATCACGAACAGCACGGCAATCGCCAGCCAGAGCAGAAATTTCATATCAGTCCCCGGTGCAGCACCACTTCCAGCACGAACCGGCTGCCGACATAGGCCAGCAGCAAGGTGGCGAACCCGACCAGTGTGAAGCTGAGCGCGGTACGGCCGCGCCAGCCGCGCCATTTGCGGCCGGCCAGCAGCAAGCCGAACAAGGCCCACGACAGCATGCTGAAAATGTTCTTGTGGTCCCACTTGAACGGAGTACCGAACAGCTGCTCCGAAAACAGCACGCCGGACAACACCGTCAGAGTCAGCAGCACGAAACCGAAGGCAATCAGCCGAAACAGCAGCTTCTCCATCGTCAGCAAGGCCGGCAACCGATCCAGCGCCGCGCTCAGCCAGCCGCCGCCGTACGCAATACCCGGGCGCGCATGCAGACGCGATTCCTGCAGCGCCATCAGCACCGCGTGGAAGGCAGCGATGGTCAGCGAGCTATAGGCGAGGATGGAAATGGCGATGTGCCAGGCAAACAGCGATGAGCGACCTTCGAGCGACACCACGCTGCCCGGAAACAGCGCCGGCAGCACGACCGCCACCGCCGCGCACGGCAGCACCATGATGCGCAAGCCGTCCAGCGTGAAATTGCGGTTTTCCAGCCAGTAGGCGGCCACTGAAATCCACAGCGTGGCCGACAGCATCACGGCAAAACCGATGCGCAGCGTATCGGCCGTCAGCATGTCGGCCCACAGTGCGCCGCCGTGCAGCAGCCAGCCCGCCATGGTCCCGGCCGAAAGCGCGCCGCGCAGGCGCGACGGCAAAAACGTGCAGACCACGTACAGCACGGCAGCCAGGATGAAAAAGAGGGTGAGCATCGCACAACGTCGGCAGCTGATCGAACGATCGAGTTTACACCAAGCCAGCGGCGCAACCGGCCGGCAAGGCGCCGCTGCCCGCCGTCATTCCGGCACCCGACCGGTGCTCAATTGATGCTTCCTCAGCTTGTCGTACAGCGTCTTGCGCGGTACTCCGAGCCGGTCGGCGGTGGCCGCCACATTGCCGTCGTGCTCCGCCAGCGCCTGTGCGATCAGCACCCGCTCATAGGCGTCCACCTGTTGCGGCAGCGAAACCGCGGTGTCACCGTCGGCCTCGGCCGCACCGGGAATGCCGTCGATCACGCCCAGCACCAGTCGGTCGGCGAAGTTGCGCAGTTCGCGCACGTTTCCCGGCCAGTCGCGCGCCCGCCACTGCGCCATTTGGGCGGCGGTCCATTGCGGCACCGGCCGCTGGTAGCGCAGCGCAGCTCCCTGCACGAAGTACGCCAGCAGCAGCGGAATGTCCTCGCGGCGCTCGGCCAGGCGCGGCAAATCGATGCTGACCACGCTGATCCGGTAATACAGATCTTCCCGAAACGCTCCCTGCGCGCTCATCTGCAACAGGTCCGCCTTGCTGGCGGCGATCACGCGGCAATCGACCGTCACCGGATCGTTCCCGCCCAGCCGCTCCAGTCGCCGCTCCTGCAGCACGCGCAACAGCTTCACCTGCAGCGCCAGCGGCATGCTCTCGATCTCGTCGAGGAACACGGTGCCGCCGTTCGCGTACTCGAGCTTACCGATACGCCGCTTTTGCGCGTTGGTGAAGGCGCCGGCTTCATGGCCGAAAATCTCGCTTTCGAACACCGATTCCGGCAGCGCGCCGCAATTGATGGCGACGAACGGTCCCTTGCGGCCGCTGGCGGCATGCAGTTGTCGCGCCACCACTTCCTTGCCGGCCCCGGTCTGGCCGTTGATCAGGATATCGGCCGGGGTCGGACCGAGCGCCTGGATCAGCGCGCGCACCCGTTCTATCGCGACCGACTGGCCAATCAGCGGCGGCGCGTCGCTGGCAGCCAGCCAGGCAGCCTTCAGGCGCCGGTTTTCCAGCACCAGCCGTCGCTTTTCCTGCGCGCGCCGCACCGTTTCCAGCAGGCGCTCGGCGGCAAACGGCTTCTCGATGAAGTCATAGGCGCCGCGCCGCATCGCGTCGACCGCCATGCTGACATCGCCGTGGCCGGTCACCAGGATGACGGGTAGGTCGGCATCCAGTGCCACGACCTGGTCCAGCAACTGCAGGCCACAGCGCCCCGGCAACCGCACGTCGGTCACCAGGACGCCGCCGAAATCGGCCCGCAGCCACGGCTGGGCGCATTCCGCGCTGTCACAGGCATGCACCGCGAAACCGCCCAGTTCGAGCGTCTGCACGGTCGCCATGCGCACTGCCTGTTCGTCCTCCACCAGCACCACTTCCTGCCACGCTTCAAGATCCGGCACGCTGCTCTCCCTGTTGCGCGGCGCCGCCGTCCTGCCGTAGCGGCAGCCGCATCACGAATTCGGCGCCGCCTTCCGGCCGATTGTGCGCACTCAATTGTCCATCCATCGCCTGCACGATCGACGACGATATCGCCAGCCCCAGGCCAAGCCCCTGGCCCGGCGGCTTGGTGGTGAAGAATGGCTCGAACAGGCGCTCCACCGCATCCTGCTCGATGCCGGGGCCGGAATCGCGGATGCGGACTACCGCCTGCCCTCCCTCGCGCTGCAGCAGCACGCAGACCTGGCGCTGCGGCGCGCCGTCGACCGCGTCCAGCGCATTGCGCAGCAGGTTGATCAACACCTGCTCGGTGCGCACCGGGTCGCCGGTGACCTGCAAGGGTTCGCGCATGTCGATTTCCAGTTGCGCCTGGCGGCGGCGGAAGTCGCCACCCAGCAGCATCGCCGATTCGCGGATCGATTGCGCCAGGTCGACCGCCGCTACCGCGTCGCGGCTCTTGCGCGCGAAACCCTTCAGTTGCCCGATGATCTCGCCCATGCGCGCGGCGGCGGCGCTGATGTGCGCCAGGTTGTCGCCAGCCTGCGCCGGCCGCCCACGCGCCAGGAAGGTGACGGCGTTGTCGGCGAAGGCACGGATCGCCGCCAGCGGTTGGTTCAGCTCGTGCGTGATGCCGGCCGCCATCTGTCCCAGCGTCGCCAGCTTGCCGGCCTGCACCAGTTCGTTCTGAGTCGAGCGCAGCAGATGCTCGGTCTGCTGCAGCTTCTGGTACTTGCTTTCGAGGTCGTGATTGGCGGCCCGCAATTCCTGCGTGCGCTGGGCGATCGTCCGGTCCAGTTCCTCGGCCGCCCGCTGCAGCGCGCGGCGCGACGCCAGACGCTCTTCCAGGCGACGCCGGCGCTGGTGGACCGCCCACGAAGACAGCACGACGACGGCCAGTACCAGGGCCGCCGCCAGCGCCGAATAACTGGCCGTGCGCAGAATCCGGTTCTGCGCCGGGAACAGCATCACCTGCCAGCCGAGACGGCCGACCGGCTTGGCCACGTAGTCGCCGAAGCCGGCGCGCTGCGCCTTCGGCAGCGCGGCGACCGGCTGGATCGCCTGCCCAGCATATTGGAAGGTACCGGTCACGTAATGCCGCTCCTGCTGACTCAGGGTGTGCAGGCTGCGATAGCGCCAGCCGTCGCGGTTGCTGAGAAAAATGACGCCCAGATGATCGACCAGCACCAGCGGCTCCTCGCTGCGGCTCCAGGTGTGCTCGAACTCGGACAGGCTGATCTTGACTGCAATCACGCCGATCGGCTCCTGCCCGGGAACACCGTTCGGATAGACCGGTTGCGCGATGAAATAGCCGGGCTCGCCGGTGGTGCTGCCGATGCCGTAGAAGCGCCCGGCACGGCCTTCCAGCGCATCGCGGAAATAGGGCCGGAAGCCGAAGTTCTTGCCGACGAAGGTGAGCGGCTCATCCCAGTTGCTGGCCACCAGCGTGTCGCCGTTGCGATCCATCAGATAGATGGCGCTGACCTTGGCCTGGCGCTGGATCGTCTGCAGGGTCAGGTTCAGCCGCTGCAGCGCTTCGCGGTCCTGCGGCGCCCCGAGCGCCTGCCCCAGCGCCGGATGGAAGGCCAGCGCAAACGGCAGCGTCTCGAATTTTTCCAGCGCCGACTCCAGGTCGAGCGCGATGATCTGCAGCTGGCGGTCGCCGACGGCGCGTACCTCGCGCTCGGCCCTGCCGGCGGCGACCACGAACACGGTCAGCACGATCGCCGCCGCGCACGCCAGCGCCAGGCTGGGGAGGCCGATCCGTTTCAGATATTTCATCCGCTGTTCCAGGCAAACCCGCGAAGGGCGGTTGACGATGCGCATCGGTGCCGCGGTCGCCATATTACCTGCCGTCATGCATGCAGAGAAACAACATCGTGCGCTTAGCGTATCAGGCGGCCGTTCCTGCCGATCATCGACAGCTCGACGAATTCGCTGCCGGTATGGTCGGCCGGTCCGTAATCGACCAGCACCCCGCCCAGATCGCTCTTGCGGATCGATTCCAGCGCCTGGATGAAGCCGGCGCGCGTCGGTTTCGGACCCGCTCCCAGCAGCCCGGCCACCAGCACCTTGGCGGAAATGAAGCCCTCCATCGCCGCGTACGACAGCGGTGCGCCGCTGGCCTGGGCGGCACGCTTGAATTCCTGCCCAAGCGCGCTCGATACCAACTCCGGCGCCGGCGTGATTTGCGACACGATGACGCCGACGCCGGCGCTGCCCAGGCGGTCGAGGAAAAACTGCGAGGAATTGTTCGACAGGGTCATGATCTGCATCTGGTTGCCGCGCTGGCGGATGCCCTTGATCAGGTCGGCGGTGCTGGTGGCGGAGCCGACGATCACCAGGGCGCCGGGATCGGCCTCGATCGCCTGCACCACCGCGGCGTCGAGCTGCGGCCGGGCACGATCAAAACTGGCCACCAGTGCCGGCTGCAGGCGGCGCGCCTGCATCGCCGCGGTGAAGCCGGCCAGCGCGTCGCGTCCGAACGAATCGTCGACATGCAGGATGCCGATGCGGCGCAAGCCGACCGTATCGAACTGTTCCACCGCTTTCGCCACTTCCGCCTGGTATTTCGCGCGAACGTTGAAGATCAGGCGGTTGACCGGGTCGTGGAAGATTGCGGCGCCAGTGCTGGGCGCGACCAACGGTATGCCGGCGGCGGCGAGCAGCGGCAGGATCGCCTCGGTATGGGGCGTCCCGCGATTCTGGAAGATCGCGAATACCCGTTCCTCGTTCACCAGCCGTGCGGCATTGGCCGCCGACAGCGCCGGATCGAAGCGGTCGTCCAACGTCAGCACCCGGATCTGGCGGCCATGCACGCCGCCCTGCCGGTTGACCGATGAGATATAGGCGTCGGCGCCGGCCACCATTTCACGCGCGGCGCCGGCAATCTGCCCGGTCAGGCCGAGCGTCTGGCCGATCAATATGGCGCCGTCGCTGACGCCGTCTTCCGCCAGCGCGGTGCCGACGCCCAACGCCAGCAGCATGCCGGCCGCCCATCTTCTCCAGTGTGCGCGCATCGTCTTCTCCTCCGAAAGCGGGAAGGCGCCGCCGGACGGCCTCCCTGTTATGGATTTTCTGAAGCGGATGCCTCGCATTCTTCGTGCCAACCCGGCGCAGGATGGCAAGGTCTTGATTTCGATGGTTTTTCATCCCTGCCGATGGCCGCTGGAGCATGCCGGCGATGCGGAAAACCGCCGCCCGGCGGCGTCCGGTTGCGGCTTTCCGCCATGCCGGCCGGCAGCCTCTTTGCCCCTGCTGCATCGGGTAAAATGGGCCTCATTCCCGCCGCCGTCCGACCGGACACGCCGGCTTCCTCATTTCCCGAGATTTCCTCTTCCCATGCTCGATAACCTGACCCAACGTCTCGCCAAAGCCGTCAAAACCATGCGCGGCGAGGCGCGCCTGACCGAATCGAACACTGCCGAGATGCTGCGCGAAGTGCGGCTGGCGCTCCTGGAAGCCGACGTCGCGCTGCCGGCGGTGCGCGAATTCATTTCCCGCGTCAAGGAAAAGGCGATGGGCGAGGAAGTGATCGGCTCGCTGTCGCCGGGCCAGGCGCTGGTCGGCGTGGTGCAGCGCGAACTGGCGTCGCTGATGGGCGCCGACCTTGGCCCGGAAGCGTCGCAGCTGAGCTTCGCTACCCAGCCGCCGGCGGTGATCCTGCTGGCCGGCCTGCAGGGCGCCGGCAAGACCACCACCGCCGGCAAGCTGGCCAAGTACCTGCGCGAACAGAAAAAGAAGAAGGTACTGACGGTCTCGGCCGACGTCTACCGGCCGGCTGCGATCGGCCAGCTGCAGACGGTGACGGCGCAGGTCGGCGCCGACTTCTTTCCGTCGTCGCCGAGCGACCAGCCGGTAGCGATCGCGCTGGCGGCGCTGGACCATGCGAAGCGCCATTACCACGACGTGCTGATCGTCGATACCGCCGGCCGGCTCGGCATCGACGAGGCGATGATGCGCGAGATTGCCGCGCTGCATGCGGCGGTCAAGCCGATCGAAACGCTGTTCGTGATCGACGCCATGCTGGGCCAGGATGCGATCAATACCGCCAAGGCGTTCAACGACACGCTGCCGCTGACCGGCGTGATCCTGACCAAGCTGGACGGCGACGCCCGCGGCGGCGCCGCGCTGTCGGTGCGGCACATTACCGGCAAGCCGATCAAGTTCACCGGCGTCGCCGAAAAGCTGGACGGTCTGGAAGCCTTCGATCCGCAGCGGATGGCCAACCGCATCCTCGGCATGGGCGACATCCTGGCGCTGGTGGAAGAAGCCAGAAAAGGGGTCGACGCCGCCGCTGCCCAGGACCTGGCGAAAAAGCTGAAGGTCGGCGGCAAGTTCGACCTGAACGACTTCAAGGCGCAGCTCGGGCAGATGAAGAAGATGGGCGGCCTGTCGTCGCTGATGGACAAGCTGCCGGCGCAGTTCCAGCAGGCGGCCAGCGGCGCCAACATGGACCAGGCCGAAAAGCAGGTGCGGCGCATGGAGGGCATCATCAATTCGATGACCCCGGCCGAGCGCGCCAAGCCGGAGCTGATCAAGGCATCGCGCAAGCGCCGCATCGCCGCCGGCGCCGGCGTCCAGGTGCAGGAAGTCAATCGCATGCTGTCGCAGTTCGAGCAGATGCAGTCGATGATGAAGAAGTTGAAGGGCGGCGGCATGATGAAAATGATGCGCGGCATGAAAGGCATGCTGCCGGGCATGCGCTAGCCGGTTTTGCCGGCGCGCAAACGCCTTCCGGCGGTCGTTTTGCGCCGCTTTCGAGCCCCAATCCCGCCGCGTTTTCATGGGAAATCCCGTGCTTTTCGCGGGCTGCCGAAAACACCACAGAATTGCTTAAAAAATACTTGCATCGCCACAGAAAGCGCACCACTATTAGCGGTGCGTGAATGACGCATTTTCCCAACACATATGTGAAGGAGGGTGAACGATGGCAACTGCAAAAAAACCCGCTGCGAAGAAGCCTGCAGCGGCCGTGAAGAAACCGGCGGCCAAGGCGGCCCCCGCCAAGAAGGCCGCCCCGGCCAAGAAGGCTGCTCCGGCCAAAGCCGCCGCCAAGCCGGCCGCCAAGAAGACCGCAGCCGCCAAGCCGGCGCGCACCCCCAATCCCGCTTTCATGAAAGCCATGACGCCGTCGCCGGTGCTGGCCGCCGTGGTCGGTTCGGCGCCGCTGCCGCGCACCGAAGTGACCAAGAAGATCTGGGAGTACATCAAGAAGCACAAGCTGCAGAATGAGGCCAACAAGCGCAACATCGATGCGGACGACAAACTGAAAGCTGTCTTTGGCGGCAAAAAGCAGGTGACGATGTTCGAAATGACCAAGCTCGTTTCGGCTCACTTGTCCTGATCGCAGTGGCGGCAGCCACCTAAGCCAAACAAAAACGCCCGCAACAGCGGGCGTTTTTGTTTGTGTGCAGCCGGCAGCGGCGTCGATGCGGCTGTACCCGCACAGGCGCGGCTACGACGGGTGGTATTCCCAGTTCTTCCACGCGCGCAGCACCGCGTTAGGGTATTCCGGACGGCCGCGGCTGCCGTTGTAGCGGCCCAGCGCCAGGAACAGGTTGCCGCCTTCCATGTCGATGTACATGCGCAGGATCGAGCAGCCGTAGCGCAGGTTGGTCTGCATGTGGAACAGCTTGCTGCGGTCGGAGTCGCCGATCACGCGCGTCCAGAACGGCATCACCTGCATGTAGCCGTGCGCGCCGACCACCGACACCGCATATTTGCGGAACGCCGATTCGACCTGGATCAGCCCCAGCACCAGCGCCGGGTCGAGCCCGGCGCGCTTGGACTCGTACCAGACCGCGCCAAGGAAATCGAGCCGCACCTGCTTGTCGGGCAGCTTCTTCTTCAGCCGCTCCGACATCTCGCCGCGCCAGTACAGGTAATCGATGCGGTCGCTGATGTCGGCGAAATACGGCTGCGGCGGGCGGCCGTCGTTGACTGCCTGCGCCAGCGCGACCCGTACCGAATCGGCCAGCGCCTCTTCCTTCTGATTGCCGGCATGGGCGCCGGCGGCCGCCAGCAGTGCCGCCGCCAGTAATAGCAAGCGCACTGCCGTATACCGTCCCGTTTTCAAAAAAACAGGGAGTATGCCCATAAATCCCCTTAACCCGGACGCATGACGCCCGGCTTCAAAAATACTGGCAGCTGTATTTTCAGGCCGCCAGCCTGGCGCGGACGAATTCCAGAATCTCCGCCACCGGCACCGCGGTCGCCGCCGCGTCGCGCCTTCCCTGATATTCGAGCTGGCCGTCCTTCAGGCCGCGTTCGCCGATCACCACCCGGTGCGGCACGCCGATCAATTCCCAGTCGGCCAGCATCGCGCCCGGCCGCTCGCCGCGATCGTCCAGGATGACGTCGACACCGGCTACGGCCAGCGCTTCGTACAGCCGGTCGGCCTCTTCCTTGACGGTGGCGCTGCGATCGTAGCCGATCGGGCACAGCACCAGCTGGAACGGCGCGATCGCGGCCGGCCAGATGATGCCGCGTTCGTCGAAATTCTGCTCGATCGCCGCCCCCAGGATGCGGGTGATGCCGATGCCGTAGCAGCCCATCTGCATCAGCTGCGGCTTGCCGCCCTCGTCCAGGTAGGTCGCGCCCATGTCTTCCGAATAGCGGGTGCCGAGCTGGAACACGTGGCCGACCTCGATGCCGCGCTGGATCGCCAGCACGCCGCGCCCGTCCGGCGACGGATCGCCCGCCACCACGTTGCGGATGTCGTGCACTTCGGGCAGCGGCAGATCGCGCTCCCAGTTGACGCCGGTGTAATGGTAGTCGACTTCGTTGGCGCCGCAAACGAAATCGCTCATGTTGGCCACCGTGCGGTCGGCCACCACGCGCAGCGGCTTCTTCGGATTGATCGGGCCCAGGTAGCCGGGCGGCGTGCCGAACCATTCGACGATTTCGGCTTCGGTCGCGAAGCGGTAGTTGGCCAGGCCCGGGACCTTGGCGGCCTTGATTTCGTTCAGCTCGTGGTCGCCGCGCAGAAGCAGCAGCCAGATTTCCTTCTGTCCGCCGGCTTCGGCCGGATCGACCGCCAGCACGATCGACTTCACGGTGCGCGCCAGCGGCAGATCGAGCAGCGCGGCGACGTCCTCGCACTTGGCCTTGCCCGGCGTCGGCGTCTTCGCCAGCGGCTCGGCCGCTGCGGCACGCTCGGCGGCCAAAGGCAGCGCTTCCGCCGCTTCCATGTTGGCGGCGTAGTCCGAATCCGGGCAGTACACCAGCGCGTCTTCGCCAGTGTCGGCGATCACGTGGAATTCGTGCGAACCGGAACCGCCGATCGCGCCGTTGTCGGCCGCCACCGCACGGAACTGCAGGCCGAACCGGGTGAAGATGCGCACGTACGCCTCATACATGATCCGATACGACAGCTTCAGCCCGTCGACGTCGCGGTCGAACGAGTAGGCGTCCTTCATCGTGAACTCGCGCCCGCGCATCAGGCCGAAGCGCGGCCGCCGCTCGTCGCGGAACTTGGTCTGGATATGGTAGAAGTTCAGCGGCAGCTGGCGGTACGACTTGATTTCGGTGCGGGCGATGTCGGTCACCACTTCTTCCGAGGTCGGCTGGATGATGTAGTCGCGGTTGTGACGGTCCTTGACCCGCATCAGCTCGGGCCCGTACTTTTGCCAGCGGCCGGTTTCCTGCCACAGCTCGGCCGGCTGCACCACCGGCATCAGCAGTTCGATCGCGCCGGAGCGGTTCATCTCCTCGCGCACGATCGCTTCCACCTTGCGGATCACGCGCAGCCCCATCGGCATGTAGGTATAGATGCCGGACCCGAGGCGCTTGATCAGCCCGGCGCGCATCATCAGCTTGTGGCTGACGATTTCGGCGTCGGACGGAGCTTCCTTCAGGGTGGAAATGAAAAAACGGGAGGCGCGCATGGGGGAATTCTTTTTAAAAATGGTGAGGGTTATAATCGATCCAATTTTAAAGGATTAGCTGGCTGATGCGCCCATTCTTGATGCAATTGATCGATGTTCCCACAGAGATCGGAGCTCCGATGAGCTGGAACGGCCCCTGCGCCCCCTGCGCACGCCGCCCGGATTGAGTATTGCTAGGGCACCTCGGCCGCAGAAAACTTGAGGTGAAAAAATGCTGGACCGTGAAGGGTTCCGCCCTAACGTCGGCATCATCCTGCTGAACGCGCAAAACGAAGTCTGGTGGGGCAAGCGCGTGCGCGAGCATTCCTGGCAATTCCCGCAGGGCGGCATCAAGTACGGCGAAACCCCAGAGCAGGCGATGTTCCGCGAGCTGGAAGAGGAAATCGGCCTGCGCGCGCAGCACGTGAAGATCATCGGCCGTACGCGCGACTGGCTGCGCTACGAAGTGCCGGACCAGTTCATCAAGCGCGAGATCCGCGGCCAGTACCGCGGGCAAAAGCAGATCTGGTTCCTGCTGCGCATGACCGGGCGCGACTGCGACGTCAACCTGCGCGGCACCGACCATCCGGAATTCGATGCCTGGCGCTGGCACGAATACTGGGTGCCGCTGGACGTCGTCATCGAATTCAAGCGCGAGGTCTACCAGCGCGCGCTGCAGGAACTGTCGCGCTTCCTGACGCGGCCGCCGCAATACCGGCAGCGCCATCACGGCGGCCGCTACCTGCGCCAGCCGCATGGCGGCCATGTTCTCACCCCCGGCTCCGCCGGCACTCCGAAACCCGGGAAGGACGAATGATTCCTGCTCTTGCCGTACCCCGGCCGCGCGCGGCGCTGGCCGGCGCCACGCTGGCGCTGCTGCTGGCCGCCGCACATTTTCAAGTCGCGCACGCCGCCGGCTTCGACGAGGAATTCGACGACGACACCAAGCCCTGGCAGGAAATCGCGGTCCAGCTGCCGGCGCCGCCGGCGGCCGAGAACCTGTTGCCGTTCGAGGTCAGCGCCACCGCCACCCAGAGCTTCGCCATCGACGCCAAGTCGGTCACGGTCGGCGCCGACGGCGTGGTGCGCTACACGCTGGTGACCACCAGCCCGGCCGGCGCGCGCAACGTCAGCTACGAAGGCATCCGCTGCGCCACCTTCGAGCGCAAGCTGTACGCGTTCGGCCATGCCGACGGCAGCTGGTCGCGCTCGCGCCGCGACCAGTGGGAACGCATCGTGCGCAACGCCGCCAACCGCCAGCAGGCAGTGCTGGCCAAGGATTATTTCTGCGAAAACCTGACGGTCGCCGGCAACGCGCAGCAGATGGTCGAGCGCATCCGCTACCAGCGCTCGCTGTCGGACATGCCGGGCCAATAGGCCGCAGCCCGTCCGGATGGCGCGTCACGCCTTCCGACAATAGGGAGTATGCGACAAGAACGACCGACCGACGCCCGACTGAAGGGCGCATAACAGGGAGTATCTGCAGTATCCGCCGCTACAGCAGCACCAGGTTGTCGCGATGGATCAGCTCCGGCTCTTCGAGGAAGCCGAGGATGCGTTCGATGTCGCCGGACGAATGGCGCATGATGCGGCGGGCGTCGGAACTGCCGTAGTTGCTGATGCCGCGCGCCACCGCGCGGCCGCCTTCGTCGACGCAGGTGACGACGTCGCCGCGGCCGAATTCGCCGTCCACCGCCACCACGCCGATCGGCAGCAGCGACTTGCCTTCCGCGCTCAGCTTCTGCACCGCGCCGGCGTCCAGCGTCAGCCGGCCGGCGGTGTGCAGGTGGTCGGCCATCCATTGCTTGCGCGCAGTCAGCTGCGGCAGCGGCGCGACCAGCCGGGTACCGATCTCTTCGCCGGCGGCTAGGCGCGTCAACACGTTCTCTTCGCGGCCCCAGGCGATCACGGTATGGGCGCCAGAAGCGGCCGCCCGCCGCGCCGCCAGGATCTTGGTCAGCATGCCGCCGCGCGCGATACCGCTGCCGGCGCCGCCGGCCATCGCTTCCAGCGCCGGATCGCCGGCCTGCGCCTGGCTGACGAATTGCGCATTCGGATCGCGGCGCGGATCGGCAGTGTACAGGCCGCGCTGGTCGGTCAGGATGATCAGCGCGTCGCCCTCGATCAGGTTGGCCACCAGCGCGCCGAGCGTATCGTTGTCGCCGAACTTGATTTCGTCGGTGACCACGGTGTCGTTCTCGTTGATGATCGGCACCACGCCCAGCTTCAGCAGCGTAAACAGGGTCGAGCGTGCGTTCAGGTAGCGCTCGCGGTGCGTCAGGTCGGCATGCGTCAGCAGCACCTGGGCGGTGCGCAGCTTGTGCGCGCGGAAGCTCGATTCATAGATTTGCGCCAGCCCCATCTGGCCGACCGCGGCGCAGGCCTGCAATTCATGCACGCCGGTCGGGCGCCGCTCGAAGCCGAGCCGCAGCATGCCTTCGGCGATGGCGCCGGAGCTGACCAGCACCACTTCCTTGCCGAGTTCGCGCAGCTGCGCGATCTGCGCCGCCCACTTGGCGATCGCCGCGTGGTCGAGCCCGCGCCCTTCGTTGGTGACCAGCGACGAGCCGACCTTGACGATCAGGCGTTTGGCGTTCTGTATGACCGAGCTCATGATGTTTTTCGCAGCACAGGCGGCGCCGGGCGCCCGCGGCGCAGCCCGGCGACCGCATCGGTAGGGTTATTCGATGACCTTGAAGCGCGGATCGTCGGGATCGATCGAGCCGATGCCGCGCGCTTCCTCGGTCATCTGCGTTTCTTCGGCGCGCTGTTCCTGCTGGCGCTTGTCGGCGAGGTAGGCGTGGATCGCGGTCACCAGCTCGTCGCAGCCGGCGCGGGTCAGCGCCGAGATCTGGAACACCTGCCCCTTCCAGCCGAAGCGCTTGACGAAATCCTTGACGCGCGCGGCGCGCTCGCCTTCCGGCACCGCGTCGAGCTTGTTCAGCACCAGCCAGCGCGGCTTGTCGTACAGCGCCTGATCGTATTTCTTCAGCTCCTTGACGATCGCCTTGGCCTGCTTGACCGGATCGGCCGCCTCTTCGAACGGCGCCAGGTCGACGATGTGCAGCAATAGGCCGGTGCGCTGCAAATGGCGCAGGAACTGCACGCCGAGCCCGGCACCGTCGGCCGCGCCTTCGATCAGGCCCGGGATGTCGGCGACCACGAAGCTCTTTTCGTGGCCGACGCGCACCACGCCCAGGTTCGGATGCAGCGTGGTAAACGGGTAGTCGGCGATCTTCGGGCGAGCGTTCGACACCGCGGTGATGAACGTCGACTTGCCGGCATTCGGCAGGCCCAGCAGGCCGACGTCGGCCAGCACCTTCAGCTCCAGCCGCAGCTCGCGCCGCTCGCCTTCCTTGCCGTCGGTCTTCTGGCGCGGCGCGCGGTTGGTCGACGACTTGAAATGGATGTTGCCCCAGCCGCCCTCGCCGCCCTTGGCCAAGAGCGCACGCTGGCCGTGCTCGGTCAGGTCGGCCAGCAACTGGTCGCTGCCGGCGTCGACGATCTGGGTGCCGACCGGCATGCGCAGCACGATGTCGTCGGCGCCCTTGCCATAGCAGTCGGCGCCGCGGCCGTTTTCGCCATTCCTCGCCTTGTGCAGCTTGGAATAGCGGTAGTCGACCAGGGTGTTGATGTTGCGGTCGGCTTCGGCCCAGATGCTGCCGCCCTTGCCGCCGTCGCCGCCGTCCGGCCCGCCGAACGGGCGGAATTTTTCGCGGCAGAAGGAAGCCACGCCATTGCCGCCATTGCCGGCAATGACTTCGATTTTCGCTTCGTCGATGAACTTCATGCTGCCGCCATAAACTAAAAAGGCTCTACCATTTTCCGGCAGAGCCTTTCGATTGAAGGCTTGCGCCTTACAGGCCGTTTGCTCAGGCCGGTACCACGGTGGCGTACTGACGCTGGCCGATGCCCTTGACCACGAACTTGACGCGGCCGTCGATCAGCGCGAACAGCGTATGGTCCTTGCCCATGCCGACGTTTTCACCCGGATGGGTCTTGGTGCCGCGCTGGCGGATGATGATGCCGCCGGCGTTGATCGCCTGGCCGCCGTAGACCTTCACGCCCAGCCGTTTCGACTCGGAATCGCGGCCGTTGCGCGTAGTGCCGCCGCCCTTTTTGTGTGCCATTTCTGACTCCTTGGTATCTGCTTGGTGACTGTCGTCCGAACGGCTTAGCCGTTGATCGAGACGATCTGCAATTCGGTGTAATTCTGGCGATGGCCCTGGTGCTTCTGGTAGTGCTTGCGGCGCCGCATCTTGAAAATCTTGACCTTGTCGTGGCGGCCGTGCGCCACTACCGTAGCCAGCACCGTTGCACCTTCGACCAGCGGCGCGCCAAACTTGATGGCGTCGCCCGCGCCCACTGCGAGCACTTGATCCAGGGTGATTTCGGAGCCGATGTCTGCCGGTATCTGTTCTACTTTGAGTTTTTCGCCGGCTGCAACCTTGTATTGCTTGCCACCGGTTTTTATGACCGCGTACATGGAAACCTCATCGAATGTTGGGAAACGTTACCCCCGCCGCAAAAGCTCTGCAAAATCAGGAGAACCGCCAATTATACATAAATCGGCCGCGCCGGTCAAAGCCGCCCATGCTGCCCAGCCGCCACACACGCCGCGGGCGCCGGGCCGAGCCGACGCCCTTGTCATCGTATAATCGCGAGTACGACGCTCACTAGCAGGTTCCCCTTGTCCGCCGCTCTTCCCCACACCGCCCAAAACCCGATCTTCGAGACGATCGCCGCCGACATGGAAGCGGTCAACCAGGTGATCCGCGACCGCCTGCATTCGGACGTGCCGCTGGTGCGGCAGATCGCCGAGTACATCATCAGCGCCGGCGGCAAGCGCATCCGCCCGGTGCTGGTGCTGCTGATCGCCAACGCCGGCGGCTACCGGGGCCAGGCGCACCACGAACTGGCGGCGGTGGTCGAATTCATCCACACCGCAACGCTTTTGCACGACGACGTGGTCGACGAATCCTCGCTACGGCGCGGCCGCCAGACCGCCAATGCGCTATTCGGCAATGCCGCCTCGGTGCTGGTCGGCGACTTTTTGTATTCGCGCGCATTCCAGATGATGCTGACGCTGCGCGACATGCGCGTGATGGAAATCATCGCCGAAGCCACCAACGTGATTGCCGAGGGCGAGGTGCTGCAGCTGCTGAACATGCACAACCCCGAAGTCAGCGAGGAGCAGTATCTGCAGGTGATCCGCTCCAAGACCGCCAAGCTGTTCGAAGCCGCCGGCCAGCTCGGCGCGCTGGTGGCCGGCGGTGGCGACGCCGAGATCGAGGCAGCAGCCGAATACGGACGCTCGATCGGCACCGCGTTCCAACTGATCGACGACGTGCTCGACTATTCCGGCAATGCCGCCGACATCGGCAAGAACGTCGGCGACGACCTGCGCGAGGGCAAGCCGACGCTGCCGCTGATCTATCTGATGCGGCACGGCGACGAGGCGCAGCGCCAGCTGGTGCGCAGCTGCATCGAAAACGGCGACGAGCAGCATTTCGACCAGATCCTGGCGGCGATCACCAGTTCCGGCGCGCTCGAATACACGCGGCACGCGGCCGAAAAATCGGCGCAGCAGGCGGCGGACGCAATTTCCTCACTCCCAAATAGCCAATTCAAAGATTCTTTGCTAAAATTGTGCGCTTTCGCAGTTGGCCGCAATCATTGAGCTTCGCTCGACGCCTGGCGGCACTGCAAGCGGGGTGTAGCTTAGCCTGGTAGAGCGCTAAGTTCGGGACGTAGAGGCCGGAGGTTCGAATCCTCTCACCCCGACCAGAATATGGAGCCGGATCGATCATCGTCGATCCGGCTCTTTTCGTTTACCGCTCGCCGGCGGCCGCTGCTTCCGGATACTCCCCGCACACACCACCTATCCCGGGCGCCATGCCTGCGGAAAAAACATATACCCCAGGATTTCGAATCAACCGGGAGGCTCGTGCCGCAGATGGATGTCGCCATACCAGGCATCGACCGTCTCGCCGGTATTGTCGGTGTCGCTCATGACGCCGATGCCGATCAGCCGGCCCGGCGCCTCGCCGAAGGCGCGCCGGTAGTCGTCGACGATGTTGCGCGACAGCCGCCGCCACTGGCCGATGCCGTCGCGGCCGCTGGCGGCGACCACCATCTTCACCTGCCCGGTGCGGGTATGCGCAATCACGCTGCCGACCGGCGCCTTGTTTTCCCAGATGTACACCAGCGTCGCGTACGGCAGTTCGCGCCCGGCCACCAGGCGTCCGGTTTCGAACAGGATCTGCTCGGAAAACGGCAGGCTCCCCTTGTCGCCGTCGAAGGCGAGCACGATGCGCACCGGCGAATCCTCGCTGTCGCGGTAGCGGTTGTCGGCGGCGCGGATCGAGCGTCCGGCTTTCCAGCGCCATTCCAGCCACGGCCGCTCGGCCGGATCGAGATCGAGTTCGTGCATCAGCACCGACGCAGACGCCGCCGCATGCGCGTGCAGCACGCTGGTACCGCCGTCGTCGACCAGCCAGTATTCGGTCGGTTTCTTGGCGCGGGTGATGATC
>JBAUJK010000344.1:0-3442 GCA_049683695.1 Burkholderiaceae bacterium | reverse complement strand
TAGTAGGGAGTATGTGGTAAAAATTACCATTTCACGCCCGATATAGCGAGGTGGTATTGGGAGTATGTGAGGGGTTATGAAGGCGCCGTTGTTTTTTGCTGTTGCTGTTGACTTTGACGTGCCCCCGCTTGGACGCTGCCGCTGCTGCGGCGCCGAAATCGGATCAGAAATGAAACATGTTCGAACGCAGCGAGTTGGTTTCATTTCCCGATTTTGGCGTTGCAGCAGCGGGAACCCGAAAGGCAGCGGCCTCGCGGTCGCATTCTTTTGCCTACTTTTCTTGGCGAGACAAGAAAAGTAGGTGGCCGCCGGGCCACACCCGGCTAGGCACCACGGAGTAGCGGCGGCATCATTAAGCCGCGAACGCGGCCGGGTTCCGGTTTTCGTCGAAATGACGAGGAGAAGGGCGCGGCACGTGCAGCCACTGTCCCCTCATCAAGCCGCGACCCTCACCCCGTATTCCTCAACCCCGCCGCAATCCCATTGATCGCCAGCAGAATCCCACGCCGCACCCGGTCGTCGCTCTCCTGCTCGGTCCGCAGCGCGGCGCGGTGGCGCTTGATCAGTTCCACTTGCAGGTGGTTCAGTGGGTCGAGGTAGGCGAAGCGGTTCTTGATCGAACGCGCCAGGAGCGGATTGCCGGCCAGCCGTTCGCGGGCGCCGGTGATCAGCGCCAGGCAGGCGCCGCTGCGCTCGTGCTCGTCGACGATGCGCTTGAAGATGCTCTTGCGCAGCTTCTTGTCCGGCACCAGTTCGGCATAGCGCGACGCCACCGCCAGGTCGGTCTTCGACAGCACCATGTCCATGTTCGACAGCAGCGTCGCGAAGAACGGCCATTCGCGGTGCATCGCGCGCAGCGTGGCGAGCTTCTTCGCGCTCGCCTTGGCATCGGCGCTGTCGTCCAGCCAGGACGACACGGCGCTGCCGAAGCCGTACCAGCCGGGCAGCAGCAGCCGGCACTGCCCCCATGAAAAACCCCACGGAATCGCGCGCAGGTCTTCGATCCTGCGCGTCGACTTGCGCGAAGCCGGGCGCGAGCCGATGTTCATCTCGGCGATCTCGGCGATCGGCGTGGCGGCGAAGAAGTAGTCGGTGAAGCCGGCGGTGCCGTACACCAGGTCGCGGTAGGCGGCGTAGCCGCGCTCCGACAATTCCTCCATCGTCGCCTCGAAGCCGGCGCGTTTCCTGGCTTCCTTGCCAGCCAGCGCATGCGGCATCAGGCTGGCTTCGAAAGTGGCTGCCACCAGCAGCTCCAGGTTGCGGCGGCCGATCTCCGGATTGGAAAACTTGGAGGCGATGATCTCGCCCTGTTCGGTCAGGCGGATCTGGCCGTTGACGGTGCCGGCCGGCTGCGCCAGGATCGCCTCGTAGCTGGGGCCGCCGCCGCGGCCGACGGTGCCGCCGCGGCCATGGAACAGGCGCAGCTTGATGCCGGCCCGTTCGAACACGCGCACCAGCGCGATCTCCGCCTTGTACAGCTCCCAGTTGGAGGTCAGGAAGCCGCCGTCCTTGTTGGAATCCGAATAGCCGAGCATCACTTCCTGCAGTCGGCCCTGGCGCTCGATCTGCGTGCGTACCGGCGGCAGCGCCATCCATGCCTCCATGATGCCGGCGGCGCAGCGCAGGTCGGGAATCGTCTCGAACAGCGGGATCACCATCGGCCCCGGTTCGGCATCCGCCGACAACCCGGTTTCCTTCTGCAGCAACATCACTTCCAGCAGGTCCGACACGGTCTCGGTATGCGAAATGATGTAGTTTCGGATCGCCCGCGCGCCGTAGCGGCGGCGGATCTCGCGCGCGGTGCGCAGGATCGTCAGTTCCGACTCGGTCTCGGGCGAGTAGGCGACGAACGGCGAGGTCAGCAGGCGCGGGTTGGTCAGCTCCGCCAGCAGCAGCGCGACCTTGTCGTCTTCCGCCAGTTCGGCATAGCGCGCGGTGACGCCGGCGGTAGCCAGTAGTTCTGCCAGCACGCGTTCGTGGACGTCGGAATTCTGGCGCATGTCGAGCGCGGCCAGATGGAAACCGAAGATTTCCGTAGCGCGCATCAGCGCCGCCAGCCGCGGCTTGATCAGCGCCGCGCCGTGATGCGCGAGCAGCGACTCCTCGATCACCCGCAGGTCGTGGCCAAAGGCAGCGGCGTCCGGATAGGCGTCGGCAGCGCCGACTTCCTGGCGCAGGATGTTGGCGGCGCCCAGCTGGCGCGCGGTGGCGGCCAGCCGCGCGTAGCAGCCGATCAGCGCGCGCCGGTACGGTTCGTCGGTGCGGTGGGCGGAAGCGTCCGGCGAGTGCTCGGCCAGTTCCTGCAGTGCCGACGTGACCGGCACCATCAGGGTCGAGCAGGACAGCTCGGCGCCGAGCGCGTGTACTTCGTCCAGGTAGAAGTCGAAGATCGTCGTGGATTGCCGCACCAGTGCATGACGCATGGTGCCGGCGTCGACGTTCGGATTGCCGTCGCGGTCGCCGCCGATCCAGCTGCCCATCTGCACGAACGGCGGCGTACGCTCCTGTCCCTTGCGCTGGCCGGCGCGGGCCGGGTACTGGGCGGCGATCTCGGCCTCGATGTCCTCGTACAGCGCCGGCAGTTCGCGCAGGAAGGTGATGCGGTAGTAGGACAGCGCGTTGTCGATTTCGTCGGCCACCGTCAGCTTCGAGTAGCGCAGCATGCGCGTCTGCCACAGCGTCGCGATCTTGGCGCGCAGCAGCTCGGTATTGCGCAGCAGCTCCTTCGGCGTCGGCGTGCGGTCGCGCTCGGCCAGCAGGCGCGCGATTTCGTGCTCGGCGTCGAGGATGCTCTTGCGCTGCACTTCGGTCGGATGCGCGGTCAGCACCGGCGAGATCAGCGCATCCTTCAGGAAGCCGCGCACGGTGGCGCCGGACACGCCAGCGGCATCCAGCTTCGACAGCGCGAAGGCGACGCTGCCCTGCTGCGGGGCCGAGCCGGCCAGCGCATGGGCGCGCCGCCGGCGGTTGTGGTGCTGGTCCTCGGCGATGTTGGCGAGGTGTGAAAAGTACGAGAACGCGCGCACTACCGAGATGGTCTGGTCGCGCGTCAGCTTCTTCAGCAGCCGGTCGAGGTCGGCACCGGCCTGCGGATCGGATTCGCGCCTAAAGCGTACCGCGGTCTGGCGGATGGTCTCGACCACGCCGTAGACGGCGTCGCCTTCCTGGTCGCGCAGCACTTCGCCCAGCAGGCGCCCGAGCAGGCGGATGTCTTCCTTCAGCGGCGCGTCCTTGTCGGTGGTGGAACGGTTGTTGCGCGGGGGAGTGCGAGGGTTTTCAGCCATGATCAGCGTTCTCGTCGAAGTGGGGAAAACGGTGGCGCGCAAGCCAGCTGCGGCGGCGATTCGCAAAACGGCGCATGGTAGACTTTGCGGCTGAAAGCGCTGGTGTCGGCCCCCTGGCCAACGCACCCGACCATTCCGGCGCCGCCGGCCGGCGGCGC
>JBAUJK010000343.1:0-8863 GCA_049683695.1 Burkholderiaceae bacterium | reverse complement strand
GGCGATGGCACCGGCAGCGGCCGGCATCGACGGCGCGCCGGCGGCTGCCGGCGGCGCCGGCTTCCGCATCCGCCCGTTCGCCTTCGGGCTGGCCGGCTATTTCATGTTCGGCGTCGGCTACATCGGCTACATGACCTTCATCATCGCGCTGCTGCGCGACAACGGCATGGGAGCGCCGGCGATCACGCTGTTCTATACCGCGCTCGGACTGGCGGTGGTGGCGTCGTCGCGCATCTGGGCCGGCATGCTGGACCGTTTCAAGGGCGGCGAGTCGCTGGCGATCCTGAACGCGCTATTGGGCGTCGCGATCCTGTTGCCGGCGCTGTCGGAGGCACCGGCGCTCGGCTTCGTCTCCGGCCTGCTGTTCGGTGCGGTGTTCCTGTCGCTGGTGGCGTCCACCACCGCGCTGGTACGCCACAACCTGCCGCAATCGGCGTGGCCGGCCGGGATTTCCGCTTTCACCATCGTGTTCGCGTTCGGCCAGATCGTCGGCCCGGCGATTGTCGGCTGGATCGCCGACGGCGCCGGCGGCCTGCAGCGCGGCTTCCTGTATTCGTCGGCGGCGCTGTTCGCTGGCGCCGTGCTGGCAGCGCGCCAGCGGCCGCTGGCGCGCAACTGAGCGGACCTGCGGCGACGGCATGGCATGCCGAAAACCCGCCGTGCCCGAACTGCCTCGCGCGATTTCAAGGCAGCCTAGTCGCCCGCTCGCCGCAAGCGCAACGCATTGCTGATCACCGACACCGAACTCAGGCTCATCGCCAGCGCCGCGATCAGCGGCGACAACAGCTGGCCGGTGAACGGATACAGCACGCCGGCAGCCAGCGGAATCCCGAGCGCGTTGTAGACGAACGCGAAACCCAGGTTTTGCCGCATGTTGCGGACCGTATCGACCGACAGCGTGCGTGCGCGCACGATGGCCCGCAGGTCGCCCCGGATCAGCGTCACATGGGCGCTCTGGATGGCGACATCGGTTCCCGTGCCCATCGCGATCCCGACATCGGCCTTGGCCAGCGCCGGGGCGTCATTGATGCCGTCGCCGGCCATCGCCACGACCCTGCCTTGCCCCTGCAGTCGCTCGACCAGCAGCAGCTTGTCGTGCGGCTTCACTTCGCCATGCACCTCGGCGATCCCGAGTTTCCTGGCGACCGACTGCGCGGTCGTGACGCCGTCGCCGGTGGCCATCACCACCGTCAGACCGGCCGCGCGCAGCGCCTCCATTGCTTCCGGCGTGGTCGCCTTGATCGGATCGGAGACCGCGATCAGGCCGGTCAATCGGCCGTCGCACGCCAGGTACATGACGCTCGCGCCCTCGCCCCGCAGTGCCTCGGCTTGACTGGCGAGTACCCGCCAATCGACGTTTTCCGACTCCATCAGCGCGGTGTTCCCCAGCGCAATGCGCTGGCCGGCCAGCGTGCCGCGCACGCCGATGCCGCTGGACGACTCGAACGACTCCGCCCGGGTCAGCGTCAGGCCGCGCCGGCGCGCCTCGGCCACGATGGCGTGGGCCAACGGATGCTCGCTGCCCTGATCGATGCTGGCGGCAGTCTGCAGCACGGCTTCTTCATCAAAACCGGGAGCGGCAACCACGCTGTCGAACGCCGGCTTGCCTTCCGTCAGGGTTCCGGTCTTGTCGACGATCAGCGTGTCCACCTGGCGCATGCGCTCGATCGCCGCGGCATCCCGGAACAGCACACCCTGAGTCGCGGCGCGCCCGGTGGCGGCCATGATCGACATCGGCGTCGCCAGGCCGAGCGCGCAGGGACAGGCAATGATCAGGACCGCGACCGCGTTGACGAAGCCGAACACCCAGCTCGGCTCGGGGCCGAACCAGCCCCATGCCAGCAGCGTCAGCAGCGCGACGCCGACCACCACGACCACGAAATAGCCGGCCACCACGTCGGCCAGCCGCTGCATCGGCGCCCGCGAGCGCTGTGCCTGCGCCACCATCTGCACGATTTGCGCCAGCATGGTCTGCGAGCCGACTTTTTCAGCGCGCATGATCAGGCTGCCGCTGGTATTGATGGTGGCGCCGATCAGCTTGTCGTCCGGCCGTTTGGTAACCGGGACCGGTTCGCCGGTCAGCATCGACTCGTCGACCGCGCTTTCGCCTTCGAGCACCACGCCGTCCACCGGCACCTTCTCCCCGGGACGCACGCGCAGCACATCGCCGATATGGACGTGGGTCAAGGGCACATCGTGCTCGCTGCCGTCGTCGCCGATCCGGCGCGCGGTTTTCGGTGCCAGCCCCATCAGCGCCTTGATCGCGGCGGATGTCTGCGAACGTGCCCGCAACTCCAGGATCTGGCCCAGCAGCGTCAGCGAAATGATCACCGCAGCGGCTTCGAAATACACGCCGATGCGGCCATGCTCGAGAAACGACTCCGGAAAAACGCCGGGCGCCAGCGTCGCCACCACGCTGTAGCCATACGCGGCCGTGGTGCCGAAACCGATCAAGGTCCACATGTTGGGGCTGCGCCGGAGCAGCGACTGGACGCAGCGCACCAGGAACGGCCAGCCGGCCCACAAAAATACCGGCGTGCTGAGCGCCAGCTCGATCCAGTTTTGATACGGGATGCCGGCCGGGCGGAATTGATGCGCGCCCATCGCCAATACCATGACCGTCGCCGACAGCGGCAACGTCCACCAGAAGCGGCGGCGGAAATCGACCAGCTCGGGATTTTCTTCCTCCTCCAGCGCCGGCATCACCGGTTCCAGCGCCATGCCGCAAAGCGGACAACTGCCCGGCGCCGGCTGCCGGATTTCCGGATGCATCGGGCAGGTATACATCGCCCCCTCCAGCGCGATCGGGGTCGGCTCCGGCACGGCCTGCCCTTCATATGCGTACGGATCGGCGCGGAATTTTTCCATGCAGCGGCTGCTGCAAAAATAATGGCGCCGGCCGCGGTACGAGATCGATTTGTCCGGGTCCGGTGCGACCGTCATTCCGCACACCGGATCGGTGGCGCCGGCCGTATCCGGTTCGTGCTGCTGGTGCGAATGCGTATTCATGACTGCTCCTCGGTAACTGCTCCGGCCTCATCGGGCGCCGACCCTGCACCGCCCCGTCCGGACAAAACGATGATCTGCGGGATGCCATCCGGCGTCAATCCGGCTGCCGCGCGGCCAGGACTTTAACTGCCGCGCTTGGACAGGTAAATGCCCAGCAGGAGCAGCATGCCGCCGGCGATCTGCAGCGGTGCCAGCACTTCCTGGAACAGGAACCAGGCGGCAATCGTCGCGGTCAGCGGCTGGATCAGGAGGCTGACCGAGGCCAGCGGCGCCGGCAGGTGCGCGAAGGCATAGGCGATCACGGTCTGGCCGCCGATCTGCGCCAGCAATCCGAGCGCCAGCAGCGGCCACCAGCCGGCCGCCTGCAATGGAAAAAAGGGGCCAGGCGCGAGCAGCGCGAACGGCAGCAGGGCGAGCGCGGTGACGCTGGTGCTCCAGGCCATCAGGCGCGCGGTCGAATAGCGCTCGCGTGCATCCTTGATCACCAGTTGATAGGCGGCGTAAAACACCGCCGAGAACAGGCCCAGGCCGTCGCCCAGCCGCTTGCCGGCGCCGGCGCCGCCGCCGGCGTTGGGGCCGACCAGCAATACCGCACCGATCAGCGCCAGCGCCATGCCGACCAGGAACACGGGCGCGAACCGGGTCTTGTGCACGCCCCACATCCACAACGCGATGAAGATCGGCGCGAAGTTTGACAGCAGCGAGGCGTTGGACACCGTGGTGTAGTGCAGCGCCAGGTGCCAGACGCCGATGTCGCCGGCGAAATAGGCGCCGGCCAGTGCCAGCACCGGCGCAAAGCCGGTGCGCTTGCCGGCGGCGCGATCCTGATCGCGCACCGCGAACGCCCACAGCCACAGCAGCGGTGCCGCCAGCGCCATGCGCCAGAATGCCGACGCCACCGGATTGACGTCCGACCAGCGCATGAAGATGGCGCCAAAACCGATTGCGGCGCCGCCGATCAACAGCAGCGCGAAGGCGCCGGCAGGGAAATGCTTGGAAGACATTGAATGGAAGGAAAAACGGAACGGGGAGCGCGGAGAACGGGCCAGCCGGCCGCGCCGGAAACGACGAAACGGGAAATCGGAGAAGCGGGATTGGCGTCAGCCCAGCAGCACCCCGATCTGCGCCGCGGCGCCGTCCGATGGATTGTGCTTGAAGCCGCTCTTGGCGAAGCGCTGCCAGCGCCCCAGCACGTAGCTGACGATCAGGCTGGCGCGCGGCGCCGCCTCTTCCTCGCGCAGCTGCTGCTGGCTGGCGGCGATGCGCAGCGCCTGCCTGATCGCCAGTTCGATGCGCTCGACGAACTGGTTCATCCGCTGCTGCAGCCGCTCGTCCTCGTTGACCAGCGCATCGCCGATCAGCACCCGCGTCATGCCGCGGTTCTTTTCGGCGAAATTGAGCAGCATCGCGGTGATCGCGCCGGCTTGCGCCAGCCCGCTCTCCTCGCGTTCGGCGATCTGGTTGATCAGGCCGAACACGCTGCCTTCGATGAATTCGATCAAGCCCTCGAACATTTGCGCCTTGCTGGCGAAATGCCGGTACAGCGCCGCTTCCGACACCTCGAGCCGGGCCGCCAGCGCGGCGGTGGTGATCCTCTCGCCTTTGGGCTGCTCGAGCATCGCCGCCAGCGTCTGGAGGATTTGCAGCTTGCGTTCGCCGGGTTTGGTAGCCATGTGGACTCTTGCGTAGCGGGTCGGTGAGCGATCGGAAACACCATGCCGACCGGCGGCACGCAGGTCAGCGCAGACGATGCAGATTACCAGATAGTTGCCGTACGGACTTTATTCTGAGGTCGACGTAGGCCGGCCGCGGCAGCCGTGTCCGCGCGAACGGGCTGGACGCATCGTCGCTTGCACGCCGCGCGCGCTCGCGCTGCGCTGCCAGATAGCGCGTCACCCACACGGTGCGCAGCCCGAGCGCCTTGGCGCTTTTCAGGTTCTCCAGCGTGTCTTCGACCAGCACGCAATGCCGCGCCGGCACGCCTTCGCGCGCCAGCAGCCGGCGCAGTAGCTGCGGCGCCGGCTTCGGCCGCAGCTGGCGGTGCACGCGCATCGATTCGATCGCGATGTGGCGGGCGAAATGACGATGCAGCCCGAGCTGGCGCAGCACGTCGCGCGAATAGCGCAGCGGCGCATTGGTCAGCAGGATCTTGCGCCCCGGCAGACGCTGCAGCAGGCGCGCCAGCCCGCGCTCGGCGCGAATCAGTGCCGCCAGGTCGTCGAAACGGTGGGCGTCGCGCAGGAAGTCGGCCGGCCGCATCTGATGATGCCGCACCATGCCGAGCAGCGTCGCGCCATAGCGCCGCCAGTAGTCGAGCCGCACCGCATTGGCGGCCTCCAGCGTCGCCGGCACGCCGTCCACCGCCAGCGCCTGCATCAGCAGCGCGTTCATGTTGTCGCGGATCGCCGGGAGGATCGCGTGCGAGGCGTCGTGCAGGGTATTGTCGAGATCGAACAGCCAGATCGGTTTGGACATCGGATAGTGGTGATCGCGCGGACGCTGGGAAAAACACCGAATTGCCCCGGAGAGGACCGGAGCCAGCGGCGATCCGCGGCCGGAATTCGGAAAGAATCAGTTCCCGCCGGCGCGATTGTTGGCGGCGATGCACTGCTGCTTCTGCTGCTGCAACACTTCACGCTCGCGCGCCAGCCGGGTGAGCTCGGCTGCGTAGAACTGCTGCTGACTATAGCAGTTCTGACAGACGACACCGTTGTTGGCGTCATTCCTTTCCATGGTCAGGTAATAGTCGACCTGATTCTTCGCATGATCGAACTGGTTGCGGTTGATGTTCAGTCTGGTGACGTATTCCGCAGCATTGCATACCGACGCCTCCGGCCCATTCGGTACGGAGCGGATTGTTCGCCGGCGGAAAGCAAGCCCTTCGGCTGCAGTGCAGCAAAGCGATGCGAAAGTCGGGCGAAAACGGGAAGAAAACCGCAGGAGCCGGCCGGCATGGTGCCGGCCAGCAGCCAGTATCGAAAAGGGTTTGCGGCAGAAGCCGGTTTGGCAGCGCCGCGCGGTGCTACCTGACGCTCAGTGGGAGCGGATCATCGTGCCGAAGGCCTGCTCGGTCAGCACTTCCAGCAGCAGCGAGTGCTCGATGCGGCCGTCGATGATGTGCACCGTGTTGACGCCCGATTTGGCGGCGTCCAGCGCCGACGCGATCTTCGGCAGCATGCCGCCGGAAATGGTGCCGTCGGCGAACATCTCGTCGATCTCGCGCGCCGACAAATCGGTCAGCAGGTTGCCGGCCTTGTCCTGGACGCCGGCGATGTTGGTCATCATGATCAGCTTTTCCGCCTTCAGGATTTCGGCGATCTTGCCGGCCACCAGGTCGGCGTTGATGTTGTATGCCTGGCCGTCTTCGCCAAAGCCGATCGGCGAGATGATCGGGATGAAGGCGTCGTCCTGCAAGGCTTTCACCACGGCCGGATTGATGGCGTCGATCTCGCCGACGAAGCCGATGTCGATGAACTGGCCCGGATGCTCCTTGTCCGGCATCGCCATCTTGCGCGCGCGGATCAGGCCGCCGTCCTTGCCGGTCAGGCCGACCGCCTGGCCGCCGTAGTGGTTGATCAGCATCACGATGTCCTGCTGCACCTCGCCGCCCAGCACCCACTCGACCACTTCCATGGTCTCTTCGTCGGTGATGCGCATGCCTTGCACGAAGGTGCCCTGCTTGCCGACCTTCTTCAGGGCGTTGTCGATCTGCGGGCCGCCGCCGTGCACCACCACCGGGTTCATGCCGACCAGTTTCAGCAGGATCACGTCGCGCGCGAAGCCGTGCTTCAGGCGCTCCTCGGTCATGGCGTTGCCACCGTATTTGATAACGATCGTCTTGCCGTGGAATTTGCGGATGTACGGCAGCGCCTCGGCCAGGATCTCCGCCTTGACTTGCAGGGAAACGGCGCTCTGGTCGGTGGGTTCGGGCATGTCTGGTCCTTGCGGCGGGGTGGTTGAAATGCCGCGATTTTACAGCGAAAGCCCGACCGCTTCCGGCGTTTTGACGGCGCTTTCCGCAATGCAGCGAAGCCGCCGCAAGGGCCGCGGGCGGTACCGGCGACACCGAATGAATTGACAAAATTTATAACAAATACGATAGCAAGTTTGCCACTTTGCCACGTATGATCGGCGCATAAATTCCGATAAAGGGAGGAGACATGAACAAACTGCTGACCCTGTTCTGCATGGCGGTGGCGCTCGTCCTGGCCACTGGCTGCAGCCGTGAAGTGACGGTGAAGATCGGCGTCGCGGCGCCGATGAGCGGGCCGCTGGCGCAGTACGGCAAGGATATCGCGCATGGCGCCGAAATCGCGGTTGATGAGCTGAACGCGACCGACTTCTGGATCGGCGGCAAGCGCGGCCGCTTCCAGCTGGTGATCGAGGACGACAAGGCATCGCCGGAAGAAGGCCAGCGGGTCGCAGCCCGCCTGGTCGAGGCCAGCGTCAACGGCGTGTTCGGCCACTTCAATTCCGGCGTGACGATCGCCGCCGCGCCAGTCTACGCGAAGGCCGGCATCCCGCAACTGGCGGTGTCGACCAATCCGAAATACACGCGCATGGGCCTGAAGACGGCGTTCCGCATCGTCGCCGACGATACCGAGCAGGGTGCCACGCTCGGCCGCCTGGTGGCCGACAAGCTGCGCGCCAAGTCGGTCTACGTGATCGACGACAAGACCACCTTCGGCGTCGGCCTGGCGGAGATCGTCAGCCAGCTCCTGGTCGACAAGAAGGTCAAGGCGCAGCAGGCCAGCATCGATCCGAAGGCGGCCGATTATCCGGCGCTGGCGCAGGCAATCGTCGCCGCCAAAGTCGACACCGTACTGTTCGCCGGCGATGAAGGCGCAGGCCTACCGCTGTTGATGGCGCTGCGCCAGGCCGGCTCGACCGCCCAGTTCGTCGCTCCGGACGCGATGTGCGATCCCTCCACCATCAAGAATGCCAAGGGCAAGGCCGACAGCAATTTCTATTGCACCATCGCCGGCATTCCGCCGTCGTGGCTCGGTACCGGCATCGGCTTCACGCAAATGTACCAGGCCCGCTTCGGCGCACCGGGCTCGTATTCGCCGCTCGCCTACGACGGCGTGCACGTGCTGGCGCAGGCGATGCAGGAAGCCGGCTCGATCGATCCGCACGACTACCTGCCGAAGCTGGCGAAGGGTTCTTTCAACGGCAAGGTGCAGGGTGTGATCGAGTTCGATCCGAAGGGCGACGTCAAGGATGGCCTGGTGGTGGTGTTCCAGGCCATCGGCGGCAAGCTGTCGGAACAGCGCAACCTGATGGGTTCCAACCTGTAGCTCGCCGCGCTGGGCGGCGCGTCAGTCGCCGCCGCAGGCGCGCGCTTCCTGCGCCGGAAAATCGGCGCGCAGCCGGTCGAACGCAGCCTGCTGCTGCGGCTCCAGCGCGCGCAGCTGGAATGCCTGGCGGGCACCGCGCGCCTGGATGCGGGCGCCGCGCACGCCCTTTTTCACCAGGCCGGCCAGTTGCGTGCGCGCCGCCTCCTCGCTCTTGAAGACGCCGAGCGAAATCGCACCGGCCGGCACCGCCGACGGCGGCAGCACATAGAAGTCGCGCACGCCCTGCTGGCGCAGTTCGGCCAGCCGGGCATCGAGTTGCGCGCGGTCGGGCGGCGGCGCCAGGTACACCATGTAGCCGGCGGCTTCGCCGCTGTCGCCGACCTGCCGCACCACCGCCTGCGGCCGCAGGCCCAGTTCGTCCAGCCGCTCGGCGAAGCGCTGGCCGTCGGCGGCGCCGAAGTCGCCAACTTCGATGCAGGCTGCAGCAGCCGGCGCGATGGCGGCGCTTTCCGCCGGCGCTGCGGCCGGCGCGGCTGCCGGCGGAGTCGGTGCCGCAG
>JBAUJK010000342.1:0-8229 GCA_049683695.1 Burkholderiaceae bacterium | reverse complement strand
TGGCCTGGATCTTGAACACGAAGCCGGAAAAGCGCGGCTCGGCCGGCGCCACCGCGCGTACCGTGGCATCGCGCTCGCGCGGCGGCGGAGCCCAGTCGATCAGGGCGTTGAGGATCTCGCGCACGCCGAAGTTGTTGATCGCCGACCCGAAGAACACCGGCGTCTGCGTGCCGGCCAGGTAGGCGTCGAGGTCGAACGGATGGGAAGCGCCGTGCACCAGTTCGACTTCCATCTTCAGCTGCTCGATTTCGCGCGGGAACATCTCGGCCAGGCGCGGGTTGTCGATACCCTTGACCACTTCGAAATCCTGGTCGGCGTGGGCGTTGCCGGCGGTGAACAGCAGGATTTCATCGCGCAGCAGGTGGTAGACGCCGCGAAACGACTTGCCCATGCCGATCGGCCAGGTCACCGGCGCGCAGGCGATCTTCAGCACCGATTCGACCTCGTCCAGCAATTCCAGCGGATCGCGGGTTTCGCGGTCCATCTTGTTCATGAAGGTCAGGATCGGCGTATTGCGCATGCGGCAGACGTTCAACAGCTTGATGGTCTGCTCCTCGACGCCCTTGGCGGCATCGATCACCATCAGCGCCGAGTCGACCGCGGTCAGCACGCGGTAGGTGTCTTCCGAAAAATCCTGGTGGCCGGGCGTGTCGAGCAGGTTGACCACGTGGTCGCGGTATTCGAACTGCATCACCGAGGAGGCGACCGAGATGCCGCGCTGCTTTTCGATGTCCATCCAGTCCGAGGTGGCATGGCGGTTGCTCTTGCGGCCCTTGACGGTACCCGCCAGCTGGATCGCACCGGAGAACAGCAGCAGCTTTTCGGTCAGCGTGGTCTTGCCGGCGTCCGGGTGGGAAATGATGCCGAAGGTGCGGCGGCGCGCGACTTCGCGCGCGGTCTCGGCGCGCGCGGCGGGCGCCGGAGCGGCGCCGGAAGTTTCGGAAACAGGCTCTTGCATCGGAAATCGTTCAGGCGCACGGCGGCGGCCTGCCTTTAAACGACGAAGGGTTAGACCTGGTCTAACCCTTGTTTGGTTTGCATGATCGCCGCGAGGGCGCAAGCGCAGGATTATAGCCGATTCGCCGCGCTTTCCGCCGGAGGCTAGCGGTGCCAGTGCGGCGGTCGGTGCCAGTGGCGCGGCGGCGGGCCGCGCCGTACGTAACCATAATTGTAGTCGTACATGTAGCCGGGGTTGGTATACACCACGCCCGGTCCGACCATCGGATAGACGGTGCGCGGGGCCGGCGGCACGACCACTACCGGCCGCGGCGGCGCATAGATCACCGGCGGCGGTGGCGCATAGACTACCGGCGGCGGCCCATAGTAGCCGGGCGTGCCGATGCTGACCGACCAGTCGACGCGGCTGCCTGCCATCGCGCTCGGAGCGACAGCCGCAGCGCTAGCCGCCAGTGCGAGCGGGACGAAAAGGGATCGGATGAGGTTCATGGTGGCTCCGGCAGGATGATGCAACCATTACATCGCAAACGGCGTCCGCTTGCCAGTCCTCTACGGTAACCGCTGTAACCGAATGTAAGCGGCGGCCGCTTACTTGGCACCCGATCTGGCCTTGAACCAGCGCGCGGCACCGATCACTACCAGGATGCCGATCAGGTCCGCCAGCGCGGTAGCCTGGTTGATCGGCAGGCCGGCCAGCCCCTTGCAGCCCAGCACGATCAGCCAGGTGCTGAGCGCGAACAGCGCGACCTGGGTCAGGGGCGCGCTACAGGTATTGGTCAAACGGGTCAAAAAATTTGTCTGTTTCGCATGGGATTCACCTTCCTTGAACTTCTTTTCCATCATTCGCCTTTGTCAACATGAAATATTTTGGAAACCGCTACTCTGATTCCACCCGGCATGTTTAGTTTCCGGGTCGTTTCACTGTTTTTGCGAATCCGGTTGGCGAGTCGCCGTCCAGGACCTTGACTCGATGTCAATCGGTTAAAACCGGACGCGCCACATCCGGATGGCGTGTGGCTCGAAAGGAGGGAATGGGAGTTCAGCGCTGCCTCAGCGCATGCTGGATTTTCGCGCTCAGGCTCTGTCGCACCGTGAAGTAGGCGGCCCACGGATCTTGCTTCAGGCCCTGCAGCCGCGCCCGGACGTTGCGTAGGTTGAAACTGTCGGAATGCAGCTCCGGCCCCAGTTCATCCCAGCTGATCGGCGTTGATACCGGCGCGCCGGGACGGGCACGGGTCGAATAGGCGGCAACCGCGGTCGCTTCGGCCGCATTGCGCAGGTAGTCGATGAAGATTTTGCCGCCGCGCGCCGACTTCGCCATGCTGGCGGTGAAGCGCTCAGGGAAGGTCGCTGCCAAATGTTCGGCCACCGCGCGCGAGAAATCCTTGATCTGATCCCATGGTTTTTTCGGCTGCAGCGGGATCACCACGTGCAGCCCCTTGCCGCCGGTGGTCTTGACGAAGCTGGCCAGGCCCAGCTCCTGCAGCAGCGCCCGCATCAGCTGCGCCGCTTCTACCACCCGCATCCAGTCGAGACCGGGCGCCGGGTCGAGGTCGAAGATGATGCGGTCCGGCTTGTCCAGCCGGCCTTCACGGGCACCCCAGGTATGCAGTTCCAGCACGCCGAGCTGCACCAGCTCGGTCAGCGCCGCCGCCGAATTGGCCACCATGTACGGCGCCTCGCCGTCGCTGCCGGGAATCGCGACCGTGTCGATGCCGGCGGCAGTGGCGCCGGCATGGCGCTGGAAGAAGCATTGCCGGCCCTGGCCCTGCGGGCAGCGCACCAGCGTCAACGGCCGGCCGGCCAGATGCGGCAGGATCCACTGCGCGATGTCGCGGTAGTAGCGGGCCAGGTCGAGCTTGGTGATGCCGCTGTCCGGAAACAGGATGCGCGACGGATGCGTCAGGCGCTCGAAGCCGGCGTCGTCGCTACCGGTCTGCGCGGAGCGGGCCGGCGCCGACGATCCCGTGTTGGCATGCACCGTTCGCTCCAGCCGGCCGACGGCGGCGGCGCCGAGCGGCGTCTCGCGCGTGATGTCGGCTGCCGGCTTGTCGCCGCGCAGACCGACAAAGGCGGCGTGCCGGATCGCGCCGGACGCGGTCCAGGCGGCGAACTGCACTTCCGCCACCAGCGTCGGCCGCAGCCAGTGGATCTTGCCCAGCGCGCCGCCACGTGGCGGCCGCGTGAACGGTGATTCGTCGCTCTCCAGCTTGGCGAAGCGCTCGGCCAGCGCGTGCAGCGTGTCGCGGTCGAAGCCGGTGCCGACCTTGCCGACGTAGCGCAGGCGGCCATCGTCGCCATGCACGCCGAGCAGCAGCGCGCCGAACTGCTCGCGGCTGCCGGCCGGATCGGTATAGCCGCCGATCACGAATTCCTGCCGCCGCAGGCACTTGACCTTGAGCCAGCCCTGGCTGCGGCCGCCGGTATATGGCGCGTCGGCGCGCTTGGCGACGATGCCTTCCAGTGCGTGCATGCAGGCGTGGGTGAATACCTGCGGCGCATCGCCGCGCACATGGTCGCTGTACTGCAGCGGCGCGCCGGCACTGGCTGCCAGCAGCGTCTGCAGCAGCTGCTTGCGCTCGACCAGCGGAAACGGTCGCAGGTCGCGGCCATCCAGGTACAGCAGATCGAACAGGTAGCAGGCGAGCTGGCCGCGCGCTTCCTTGTGCGCGATGTTTTGCAGCAGCTGGAAGTCGCTGACGCCATCGGCATCGAGCGCCACCACTTCGCCGTCCAGCCAAGCCTGCTGCACCGGCAGTGCGGCGGCGGCGGCCGTGATCGCCGGCCATTTGCCGCTCCAGTCGTTGCCGGCGCGCGTGAACAGGCGCGCCTGGCCGTGCTCGATGCGGCACAGCACGCGGTAGCCGTCGTATTTGATCTCGGACAGCCAGTCGTCGCCGGCCGGCGCCCGCGCCGCCAGCGTCGCCAGCTGCGGCTGCATGCTGTCAGGCATCGCGGCCGCCTCGACCGGATCGGCGGCCGCCCTGCGCCGCGCCATCTTCCCGGTGGCTGCAGCGGCTGTTTTCGCCGTGCGCGGCTTCTTGCCGGAGACGCTTTCCGGACGCAGTTCGACGATGTCGGCGGCGGCGCCCGCCGCCGCTTCGGCGTCTCGCTCCTTGATCAGCAGCCAGTTTTCCTTGTGCGCCTTGGCGGCTCCCATCCGTACCAAGGTCCAGCCTCCGGCCAGCTTGTCACCGTCGAGCCGGAACTTCAGGTGGCCACGGCGCAATCCCTCGTGCGGATCGCCGTCCGGAATCCAGCGTCCGCGGTCCCACAGCAGCACGCTGCCGGCGCCGTATTGATGCGCCGGGATTTCGCCTTCGAACTTGCCGTATTCCAGCGGATGATCCTCGACCTGCACCGCCAGCCGCTTCTGGCCCGGGTCCAGGCTCGGACCTTTCGGGATCGCCCAGCTCTTCAGCACGCCGTCGAGTTCCAGCCGGAAGTCGTAGTGCAGGTGGCTGGCGTCGTGCCGCTGGATCACGTAGGTCAGCGTCTTGCGGGAACGCGCCGGCTTGCCGCGCGGTTCCGGCGTCTTGCTGAAATCGCGCTTTTGCAGATAGGTGTCGAGCGTCATGCGCGGGCGCGCCGCCGGCCGTCGGCGGACGTCGATTTGGCGCCGCCGCTGGTGTGCCCGGTCTTGGCCTTGGCAGCCGGACGGCTGCGCGGCTTGCCGCCAACCTTGCGCGCCGGCGCGCCGTTCTTGCGCAGGCTTTCCTTCAACAGCGCCATCAGGTCGATGATCTTGGCGTCGACCGGCTCGGCCGTTTCTTCCGGCTCCGGCGCGGTGATGGTGTGGGTCTGTTTGGCCTTGATCTTCTTCTTCACCAGCGCCAGCACGTCGTCGCGGTAGCTGTCGCGGTATTGCGCGACGTTCCACGGTTCGCTCATGTCTTCGACCAGCGACAGCGCCATCTGGACTTCCTTGTCGCTGATGCCGACCTGGCGCAGGCTGGACGGTGGCAACTGGTAGTCGTCGGCGGGGCGGATGGCGTCGGCGTAGCGCAGCGTGTCGAGCACGATGGCGTCGCCGATCGGCGACAGCGCCGCCAGGTGCTGCTTGGTGCGCAGAACGATCTGCGCCAGCGCCGCCTTGCCGGAGCGGCGCAGCGTTTCGCGCAGCAGCGCGTAGACCTTGTCGCCGCCCTTATCGGGCGTCAGGTAGTACGGATGCTCATAGTAGGTCAGCGGGATTTCTGCGAGATCGACGAAGTTCAGGATATCGATGGTCTGCGTCGCCTTGACGTTGGCGCGCCGCAGGTCTTCGTCGCTCAGCACCACGTACTGGTCGGGTTCGTATTCGTAACCCTTGACGATGTCGTCCCAGTCGACTTCCTTGCCGGTTTCCTTGTTGATGCGCTTGTAGCCGATCGGCGCGAAATCGCGCCGGTCAAGCATCGTCAGATCCAGCTCGTCGCGCTCTTCGGCCGAGTACAGGTGAACCGGGATATGCACCAGCCCGAAGCTGATCGCGCCTTTCCACAAAGGTCTGTGCATGCGGTACTCCCACCGATGATGGCACCCGGCCGGCCGCCGCCGTGCCGGCTCGCGAAGTGGTCAACTTGATCATGCGACGCCAAAAGTGAGCACGGGTTCCGGAAGTTCGGTTGGCGAATCGGCCGCGCAATCCGTGCCACCGCGGGCCATAGGGAAGGTGCAGGAGTATGCGTTAAATCCGCAGGTAAATAGCGAGGTATAGGAATATGTATCTGGGAGTATATGAAAATTGTGGCGCGCGCTTCCTGCACCGGCAAAAAAATCCGGCTTGCGCCGGAAAGGAGGGGATGCTGCCGGGCGCTGCACCGGCCGGTGCCGGTTCAGCGCAGGTAATAGAAGAACAGGACCCCGACGCTGATGCCGAGCGCCAGCGCGCCGCAGGCGCGCTGCAGGCCGTGGCGGCGGGCGGTGCGGATCTTCGATTGATGAAGCTTCTTTTTGAAGGCCAGGTTCTGTTCCCGCATGATTGCTCCGGAAATGCTGTTCGACACCGTCATTCTGACAGCCGGTGCCGGCGTCAACATTGATCCGCAGCAAAATTCGGACGCGTCCGATGGCACCGTTCAGGCCGCCGGCGGCGGTGCGATGCGGTAGGTGTCGCGCCCGGCCTTCTTGGCTTCGTACAGCATGTCGTCGGCCTGCTTCAGCAGCTGTTCGCGCGTTTCGGAGCCGCCGCGATAGTAGGCCAGGCCGAGGCTGGCGCTGACCTGCACCGTCTGGCCTTCGAGCGAGAATGGCGGGCGCATCGCCTGGCCGATCTTGGCGGCGATGGCGGCGGCATCCTGCGGCTGCTTCAGGTCCTCCATGATCACGGTGAATTCGTCGCCGCCCAGGCGCGCCACGCTGTCGGTCGCGCGCAGCGTGCGCAGCAGGCGGGCGACGAAGGATTTCAGCAGCGCGTCACCGATCGGGTGGCCGTAGGTGTCGTTGATCCGCTTGAAATGGTCGACGTCGAGGTAGATCACCGCCATCAGTGTCTTCTCATGGCGGCTGTTGGCCATCGCCTGCTCCAGCTTGGCCTCGAAGCCGGCGCGGTTCAGAAGGCCGGTCAGGCTGTCGATGCGGGTCATCTCGACCAGGCGCCGTTCGTGGATCTTCTTGGCCGTGACGTCGTGCGCCATCACGTGGAAGCCGATCACACGGCTTGGCTCGTCGGCGTCGAATTCCGGCGTGTAGGTCGCTTCCGAACAGCGGTATTCGCCGTTGCGATGCTCGTCGATCTCGAAGGTGACGGTTTCGCCGCCCAGCGCGCGTTCGATCCACGGCAGCGCGCGCTGGTACAGCGCTTCGCCGACCAGCTCGCGCATGCTCATGCCGCGGATGGCGTCGCGCGCGATCCCGAACACGCGCTCATAGGCCAGGTTGTTGAAGCGGAAGCGCTGCTCGGTGTCGACGAAGGCCACCAGCGCCGGCAGCGTGTCGGCGATGGTGCGCAGGTGCTGCTCGCTTTCCTGCAGCGCCTTTTCGGCGGCGCGCCGGGCGGTGATGTCGTCGACGCTGCCGACGTGGCCGAGCAGCTGGCCGTCGACCACGATCGGCGCGCTTTTGACCGACGCCCAGACGATGCGGCCGTCGGCGTGCAGGAAGCGGTAGGTGCCCTGGTACGGCACGCGCTGGCGTGCGGTCTTGCTCCAGCCCTGGAATACCTTCAGCCGGTCCTGCGGATGGACCGCCTCGACCCAGCCGGCGCCCAGCGCACGCGCCGCCGGCAGGCCCGACATCTGTTCATAGGCGCGGTTGACGTAGGTGCAGCGGCCGTCGGCGTCGGTGCGGAACACGCCCAGCGGCGACGAATCGTTGGCGGCCGCCAGCTCCGCCTGTCGCGTGCGCAGCTCCAGCTCGCGCGCACGCCGTTCGGTGATGTCGACCGCGATGCCGAGCAGGTATTCCGGCTTGCCGTGCTCGTCCGCCAGCGGCAGCGAAATGGTGCGCAGGAACACTTCGCTGCCGTCCGGGCGCCGGAACGGATATTCCGGCAGGTCGATCACGCACGGCGCGATGCGCATCTGGTCGCTCAATTGCTGCAGCGAGCGCGCCCGCTCGGGTGGGAAGATCTGCTCCAGCGTCTTGCCGATCACCTCGCCGGCGCGGTAGCCGGTCACTTCCTCGGCTGCCTTGTTCCAGACGATCATCTCGCCGGGGCGGTCGGGCGGCAGGTTCTTGACGTAGATCAGCGTCGGCAGGTAATGGATCAGCGACTGCAGGAAATTGTTGCTGTGCCGGCTTTCGGTCTCGATCCGCTTGCGGCCGGTGATGTCGCGGCTGGTGACGGCGACACCGCCGTCGATCGGTATCCATAGATGCTGCCACCATTGCATGGTGCCGTCGGCGGCCTCGGTTTCGGATTCCTCTTCCAGCAACTGGCGCGAGACGGTCACCTCCACGCATTTTTCGAAAAATCCGTCGCGGCCGGGGAAGGGCGGCACCTGCCGCAGGCTGCGACCTGCAAGTAGTTGTGCCAGCGGCAGTCCGAACAGCTGCGCCGCCCGGCGGTTGGCGGTGACGAAGGTGAAATCGGTGATCGCGCCGCTGTCGTCGCGCTGTGCCTTCAGGATGTAGAAGGCATCCAGCCCGCCTTCGACCACCGCATGGTAGGTATCTTGTGCCTCGCGCGCGGCGCGCATGCTGTTTTGCAGGCGCCGGCTCTGTCGCAGCAGCAGCGCGATGAAAGCCAGGATCGCGGCGCTGGTGCAGCCGGCCCACCACAGGTAGAGGTTGCGCCGGTGCGCATAGCCGGCATAGGCTTCCGGCTCGGCCAGACCGACCACCGCGATC
>JBAUJK010000341.1:0-14283 GCA_049683695.1 Burkholderiaceae bacterium | reverse complement strand
CGCTACTGCTGTATACCTATCCGACCATCGTCACAATACTGGCGGCGCTGTTCCTGCGCGAACGCATCACGCCGCGCAAGCTGGGCGCGCTGCTGCTGTGCGGCGCCGGCACCTTGCTCGTGATCGGGCCGAATCCGGCGGCCGGCGGTGCCGGCGCCACCGGCGTCATGCTGGGACTGGCGGCGGCGGCGATCTATGCCTGCTACATCGTCGCCGGCACCCGCATCACGCGCGATCTCGATCCGCTGCTGACCACCACGGTAGTGTGCCTGGCGGCCACCGCTGTGCTGGGCGCGACGGCGCTGCTGCGGACCTCGGCCGGCGACGCGCCGCATTTTCCGCAGACGGCGGCCGGCTGGGGTGGCGTCGCCGGTGTCGCGCTGGTGTCGACGGTGGTCGCGGTGATCGCGTTTTTTGCCGGGCTGAAACGGCTGGGCGCGTCGCTGTCGGCGATGCTGTCGACGCTGGAGCCGGTAGTCACGGTCGGCCTGGCCGGCTGGCTGCTGGCGGAATCGCTGGCCGGCTGGCAGTGGCTGGGCGGCGTGCTGACACTGGCCGGCGTGCTGTGGCTGGCCGCCGGCAAGGAGGCGCCGGCCGCGCAAACGGAACCGGCGCGCGCATGAAAAAGCCCGTTCGCGCGGAACGGGCTTGGATTTGGGCAGCGGAGCGGCTCAGTGATGGCGGGTCGGGCTTTTCACGGCTTCCTTCGCATCGCCGACGCTTTTCTGGACTTTTCCGGCCGCCTGCTTGCCGAGGCCCTTGGCTTCCTGCTCGCGGCTGCCGACCATTTTCCCGGCGCCTTCCTGTACCTTGCCCGCGGCCTGTTTGGCGGTGCCCTTGACTTGGTCCTTGTTCATGCTCAGCCTCTCATCGTGGTTAAAAGAACAACTGCAGATATAAGAGGGAAGCACCGGCACTAAGTTCAATGGATTTTTCAGCAGGTGGAAGCGCGCGCGCGAGTCATCGACCGGCGACCGGCATCCGAAGGAAAAGAGGCAATACGCCGCTCCTCAGGCGTCGATCGTGACGGGGCGCCCTTATATATAGTGAGTGCGGCCGGCGGCTCCGATAAAAGTAACGTCCGCCAATATCCCGCCTCGCAAAAACCGCTGAAGCGCATATTTCCCGCCCGCCCGCGGTCTACCCGGCATGCCTGCAAGCCGAAAGGAATGCCGATGCGTACCGAGAAGGAAAAGATGCTGGCCGGCGAGCTGTACGACCCCGGCGATCCACAGCTGACGGCCGAACGGGCGCGGGCGCGCGAACTGCTGCTGCGCCTGAACCGGTCTCTCGACCACGAGCCGTCACAGCGCGCGGCGCTGCTGGAGGAGCTGTTCGGCGCCGCCACCGATGCCTTCATCCAGCCGCCCTTTTTCTGCGACTACGGCGGCAATATCCGCCTCGGGCGGCATGTCTTCATGAATTTCAACTGCGTGATCCTCGACGTGGTGCCGGTGGCGATTGGCGACCGGGTGCTGTTCGGCCCGGCGGTGCAGGTGTACGCCGCCAGCCATCCGCTGGCCGCCGCCGAGCGGCGCAGCGGCCTGGAGAACGGGCGGCCGGTGACGATCGGCGACGACGTATGGGTTGGCGGCGGCAGCGTGATCTGCCCCGGCGTGACGATCGGCGCGCGCTCGGTGATCGCCGCCGGCAGCGTGGTCACGCGCGACATTCCGGCCGACGTGCTGGCCGCCGGCAATCCGTGCCGGGTGCTGCGCGCGCTGGCGGGCGGCGGCTGAGGGCCTGAAAACGACGATCCCCTCGCGGCCGTGCAACCGGGAGGGGATCGGGAATCGGTACTGCCGGGCGTTTCTACAGCGCGGCGACCTGGTCGTTGTCGGCCTGCGACTGCTTCGGCGTGTCATCGGTGCGGTTGTTTTCCGCTTCGGTCGGCAGCGTTTCGGCGGCCGGCGCGGCCGGCTTCGGCGCGGCGCGCGCGGTGGTGACGGTCGGCACCTTCTTGCCGGTGGCGACATCCTTCAGGCGCCGGTATTCGGCCAGCACCTTGGAGCCATAGCCGGAATCGCTGTCGAAGGCGGCGGCGCCGACGTACATCTTCAGGCCGGCCTCGACCGAGCCGCCGCGCGTCATGTAGTCCTTCAGGATCAGCGAACCGACCTTGATATTGGCGACCGGGTTCAGCGCCGCCTTGACGCCGCCGAGATTCTCGAACTTGTCGTGGTGCACCTTGGCCATCACCTGCATCAGCCCCTGCGCGCCGACCGGGCTTTCGGCGAACGGATTGAGGCCGGATTCGATTGCCATCACGGCCAGGATCAGCAGCGGATCGAGCTTGATTTCATGCGCGGTGTTGTAGGCGGCGCCGACCAGCATGCGGGTGGCGTCGAAGGCGACCCGGTAGCGCTTGGACAGCCATTGGGTGACCCATTGCTGCTGCTGGTGGTCGTTCGGCGCGGCCTTGGCGGCGGGCGCTGCCGGTGCGGCCTGGACCGGATCGTGCACCAGCATCGCGACTGCGCTGCCGTGTTCGGGGGTGGCCATCGCTGCCTGCGCGGTGGCGACGTCCGGGCCGTTGTCGACGGCGGCCGTGTTCAGCGGCCATTGCGGCAGGCGGTCGGCCAGTTCCGGCTTGATGAACAGCATGGCCAGCAGGCCGATGGCGAGGGCCCCTGTTACCAGGAGCGCATGATGGGTGAGAATGGCGAAGCCTTTTCTGACGTCGCGGGTGATGGTTTTCCAGGCCGGCGGATCGGCACTCGGGGCGCCATCGGGCGCCGTAAGCGATGCGTTTGACACTGAACCTCCTGATCGTCGCGGTGTGCGCCCTGCCCGGATGCGGCAGGAAAGACCATCGAGACTGCAGACGGACGCGGACACCGTAATCAATTTCGCTTGCCGCGCAGCGCGCGCTTGCAAACGTCGGAGCTGTCTGCTGTTCCTGAAAGCCCACCGGGCGGTGCGGATTTCAGTCGCAGGCAACTGGTCGGGGGAGAAGGCTGACGCCTTTTGAAAACACTCCTTAAAATGTCGTTGGGACCCCGGTCCCGTGAAATGCTGAAGCGGTCCGAAAAGGGTGGGCCGTTCAAGTTGCGCGAATTGTAGGTACCTCTTTATATCTCGTCAATACTATCAAATCCTTGAATTATTACTTTTGAATCTGAATTATTCTGCTGCGATGCAACAAAATTCAGAAAAATCAAGTGCTTGCACGGTTTTTTTCACTCATCGTCGGTTTCTGTAAAAGACGTAAAAAAAGATGAAATATTCAGATTTGCGCGACTTTCTTGCGAAATTGCAACAATTGGGAGAATTGAGGCATGTAACGCTGCCGGTTTCTCCGTACTTGGAGATGACCGAGATTTCCGATCGTACGTTGCGTTCCGGCGGCCCGGCCTTGATCTTCGACAAACCGACCGGCCAAACAATTCCAGTTCTGGCAAATCTTTTTGGCACGCCGCGCCGGGTCGCGCTCGGCATGGGCGCCGAAAATCTGGGCGCGCTGCGCGACATCGGCCACCTGCTGGCGGCGCTGAAGGAGCCGGAACCGCCGAAAGGCTGGAAGGATGCGCTCGGCATGGGCTCGATGCTGAAGTCGCTGTGGGACATGGCGCCGAAGGAAGTGCGCGGCGCTTCCTGCCAGGAAATCGTCTGGGAGGGCGACGACGTCGACCTGGCGCGGCTGCCGATCCAGCATTGCTGGCCGGGCGACGTGGCGCCGCTGATCACCTGGGGGCTGGTGATCACGCGCGGGCCGCACAAGAAGCGGCAGAACCTCGGCATCTACCGCCAGCAGGTGCTGGGACGCAACAAGGTGATCATGCGCTGGCTGGCCCAGCGCGGCGGCGCGCTCGACTTCCGTGAGCATTGCCTGGCCCATCCGGGCCAGCCGTATCCGATCGCGGTCGCCTTGGGCGCCGACCCGGCCACCATCCTGGGCGCGGTGACGCCGGTGCCGGACAGCCTGTCGGAATACCAGTTCGCCGGCCTCCTGCGTGGCAGCCGCACCGAACTGACCAAGGCGATCGGCAGCACGCTGCAGGTGCCGGCTTCCGCCGAAATCGTGCTGGAAGGGCATATCTACCCGGACGAATCGCATGCCAGCGGCTACGAACACGCGCTGGAAGGACCGTACGGCGACCACACCGGCTATTACACCGAGCAGGACTGGTTCCCGGTATTCACGATCGACCGCATCACGATGCGGCGCGACCCGATCTACCACTCGACCTACACCGGCAAGCCGCCGGACGAGCCGGCGGTGCTGGGCGTGGCCTTGAACGAGGTGTTCGTGCCGCTACTGCAGAAGCAGTTCGCCGAAATCACCGACTTCTACCTGCCGCCGGAAGGCTGCAGCTACCGGATGGCGGTGGTGCAGATGAAGAAGGCGTATCCGGGCCATGCGAAACGCGTGATGTTCGGCGTCTGGAGCTTCCTGCGCCAGTTCATGTATACCAAGTTCATCGTGGTGGTCGACGAGGACGTCGACATCCGCGACTGGAAGGAAGTGATCTGGGCCATCACCACCCGCGTCGATCCGCTGCGCGACACCACGCTTGTCGACAACACGCCGATCGACTACCTGGATTTCGCGTCGCCGGTTTCCGGCCTCGGCAGCAAGATGGGGATCGACGCCACCAACAAGTGGCCCGGCGAGACCAGCCGCGAATGGGGACGGACGATCGCGATGAGCGACGAGGTGCGGCGCAAGGTGGATGCGATGTGGGGCCAGCTCGGCATCTGACACGCCGTAGCGAAACGGCGGCGCGCCAGCCTGCTGCGCCGCCGGCGACGCAGGTGGACGCCAATGTTAGGGAGTATGTTGCCAACGCGGGCGTTTTTCCTGCGGCATGGGCGGCATATGCGGGGAGTATGTTGCCGCCGCCGCTCAGGTGGCGGCGGTGACGTCCGCGGCTTCTGCCGCTGGATCGGCGCCGTCGACCTCCAGCCGCCTGCCGCTCTTCAACAAGTCTTCGAAGGCGGCCGCGGGCAGCGGCTTGCTGAAGTAATAACCCTGTATCTGGTCGCAGCCGTTGGCGCGCAGGTAGGCCAGCTGCGCTGCGGTTTCGACGCCTTCCGCAATCACCTGCAGGCGCAGGCCGTGCGCCAGCGAAATGATCGAGTCGACGATCGCCGTGCTGTCGGCATCGACGCTGAGGTCGCGCACGGAGGATTGATCGATCTTCAGCAGGTCGAGCGGGAAGCGCTTCAGGTACGACAGGCTGGAATAACCGGTGCCGAAGTCGTCGATCGACAGCTGCAGGCCGAGCGCCTTCAGCGCGCGCAGGATGCCGATCGCGTGCTCGACGTCGGCCATCACCAGGCTTTCGGTCAGCTCGATTTCGAGGTAGCGCGGCTCCAGCCCGGTTTCGGCCAGGATCGCGGTAATCGACTGCAGCAGGTCGGATTCGCCGAACTGGCGCGCCGACAGGTTGACCGCCACCCGCAGTTTTTCCAGCCCGGCGTCCTGCCAGGCCTTGTTCTGGCGGCAGGCGGTGCGCAATACCCAGTCGCCGATCGGCCCGATCAGCCCGGTTTCCTCTGCCAGCGCGATGAAGCGGCCGGGCGGCACCATCCCCAGTTGCGGATGCTGCCAGCGGATCAGCGCTTCCATGCCGATGATGCGGCCGCTGGCCAGGCTGACCTGCGGCTGGTAGTGCAACAGCAATTCGTCGCGCGCGATCGCCTGCCGCAGATCGGCTTCCAGCCGCAGCCGCTCCAGCGCCTTTTCATTCAGCGCCGGCGTGAAGAACTGGAAATTGCTGCGGCCGGTTTCCTTCGCCCGGTACATCGCGACATCGGCATGCTTGATCAGCGTTTCCGGGTCGTCGCCGTCGGCCGGCCAGGCGGCGATGCCGACGCTGCAGGTCGGATAGAAGCGATGGCTGTCGACCTGCAGCGGCTGCGCGACGACGTCCATGACGCGCTGCAGCACCTGTTCGTTCGGCGTCGCGCCGGGATCCCCGGGCAGGATCAGCACGAATTCGTCGCCGCCCTGGCGCGCCACGGTGTCGCCGTCGCGCAGCGCATGCTGCAGGCGGCGCGCGATCTGCTGCAGCAGCTGGTCGCCGGCCGAATGGCCGAGCGAATCGTTGACGAACTTGAAATGGTCGAGGTCGAGGAAGGCGACCCAGAGCGGATCGCCGGAATGGCCGGCGGCGGCGATCGCCTGCGCCAGCCGGTCGCGCAGCAGCGTGCGGTTCGGCAGGCCGGTCAGCGCATCGTGGCTGGCCTGGAATTTCAGCTGCTCCTGGTAGTGCAGGGTTTCGGTGATGTCGTACTTGGCGGCGACGAAATGGCTGACCGCGCCGGCGTCGTCCCTGACCGGCGCGATATGCACCCGGCTCCAGAACGGCGTGCCGTCCTTGCGGAAGTTGCGCACGGTGGCATGGCCGGCGCGCTGTCCGGTCACGATCGAACGGATCTCGGCCACCCCCGGCTGGTTGTGGTCGCCATCGTGCAGCAGGCGCAGGCTGCGGCCGACGATTTCGCCGGCTGTATAGCCGGTCATGCGCTCGAACGCCGGATTGACGTATTCGACCGGAAAGCCGGGGAGGCGGGCGTTGGCGATGACGATCGCATTGGCGCTCGCCTCGATTGCCCGCTGGCGCAGGCGCAGCGCTTCTTCCGCCGCCGCCCGTCCATCCCGGTGGCGCAGCGCCTGCAGCGCCGCCAGCATGCTGCCGGCCAGACCTTCCAGCAGCGCCAGCTCCTCGCCGTCGAAGGCATCGGTCTCGGCCGCATAGACGTTGAAGACGCCGATCGTGCGGCCGTCCTGTACCAGAGGCAATGCGACCTTGCTGTTGAAGCCGTGGCGCAGCGCGTCGTCGCGCCACGGCAGGTCGGCTTCCTGGCGGAAATCGGTGGCGACCACCGGGCGGCCGCTGGTCAGCGCTGCGGCGATGGTGCGCAGCCGGTACGGGTCTTCCGCCAGCGGCTGGCGCAGGCTGTCGACGTAGTCCTGGCTTTCGCCGGCGATGCTGGCCAGCGCGATGCTGGCGCCGTCCGCCGCCAGCAGGCCGGTCCAGGCCATCCGGTAGCCGGCCTTGACCACCACCTCGCAGATCGCCTGCAGCAGCGCCTGCTCGTCTTCGGCGGCGGCGATCTTGGCATCGCATTCGTGGATCGCGCGCAGCGCGCGGTTGCTGCGCCGAAGCAGCTGCTGCAGCCGGTATTCGTCGGTGACGTCGCTGGCGACGCTGTGCAGGCGGCCGCTGCCGGGAGTGCCGTCGGCGACGAAGCGCAGTGTATGGCGCAGCCAGCGCAGCGTGCCGTCCGGCCGCAGCACGCGGCAGTGCAGCGTGTCCTGGCGGTCGTCGCTGGCGCTGCGCAGACTGGCCCGCAGCGCGCGTACCGCAGCGCGGTCGTCCGGATGCAGGGTATCCAGCCACAGCCGCGGGTTGCGGTAGAAGGCGGCGGCCGGACGGCCGTACACGCGCTCCACCGCCGGGCTGACGTAGCCGATCCGGCCAGCCGGCAGCTCGACGGTCCACAGAACATCGTCGATCGCTTCCATGATCTGCGCCAGCTGGCGCTCGCTGGCGCGCAACGAGCGCACCGCGCGGCGGCGCGCATCGATCAGTGCGCGCATGAAGAAAAACGCCAGCAGCGCCGCCAGTGCACCGGCGAATGCCGCCAGCGGCGGCAGCCAGGCCTGCGACTGCCGTGCGAACTGCGGCTGCGCCGCCACGTCGAGCTGCCAGGCGCCGCCGCCGACCGGCAGCTCCAGCTGGCGCCGCAGCGCCGGGCCGGCCTGCGCGGACGGGACCGCGGGACGATAGCCCCGGCTGTCGAAGATCAGCTGTGCCGGGCCCGGCGCGGCATCGCCGGCGGTGGCGACCGCCGGCTGCCGCTGGATGCGGATCGCGACGTCGTCCAGCAGTTCGGGGCCGAACACGTCGCGCAGCATGTCGTCGACCCGCAGCGCGAGGAACACGAAGCCGGAAAAGCGCTGGCGCCGCTCGGCCAGCGTCGCCGGGATGCGGCCGCCGTCGTACAGCGGCAGGAACAACACCGTGCCGTCGACGTCGCCGGGCGCCACGAACAGGCGCAGCCGCTCGCTGACGGCCAGCCGGCCGCTGTCGCGCGCATGCTCGATGGCGGCGCGCCGTTGCGGATCGGCGGCCTGGTCGAAGCCGATGCCGGCCCGGTTGCGCTCCAGCGGTTCGATATAGCGCACCACGAAGGCATCGCCGGCCGCGGCCGGCACGCGCGCGCTGAAGCCGACTGCCTGGATGCCGGGCAACCGTTCCAGCTCCAGCGATTCGGCGATGCGCTGGAACGTCGGACGCGACAGCGCCGGGTCGGCCGCCAGTTGCGCCTGCAAGCCGCGCAGCACTTCGGAATAGGCGTCGATCTGGCGCGCCAGGCTGTGCTGCGCCTCGCGTGCGCGGGCATCCAGCTGCGCCGCCTGCTCCTGCCGCACCAGCCGGCTGCCGATCTGCCAGGCGAGGGCGGCGGCCACCAGGCCGGCCAGCAGGAACAGCCACGCCAGCCAGCGGCCGGCGTCATACTTCTCTTGCGGTATTTTCATGTCGGTCCGGTTCGGCGCCGCGGCCCGCGCCGCCGGCGGGCGGGATGTTAACCCGCTGCCGGCGCCAGCGCCAGCTATACCGGCGCGGTGCCGAGCCGGAACACGCCGACTTCGCGCAGCAGCCGGTCGGCCTGCTCCGGCAACGCGCCGGCTGCCGCCGCAGCTTCCTCGACCAGCGCCGCGTTCTGCTGCGTGACCTCGTCCATCTGCGCAATCGCCTGGTTGACCTGCTCGACACCGGCGGTCTGCTCGGCCGACGCCGCCCGGAAGCCCGGAGCGGCATCCGTGATTGCAGCGAACCAACCAATTTCGGGGCCGGCCGGCGTGTGCCGCCGGCCGGCACAGTAACGGGCGTGCCGCTGGGCCGGAGCGCGCATGATGCGGTACAATGCTCCCCGGCGGGCCCCTGCGCATTGCGGCATGGCCAATCTGGTCAGGTCGGGAACGAAGCAGCCACAGTCATTCTCCGCAAGTGCCGCAGACAAGGCTCGCCTTCTTCGCTGTTTTCTCTTCGCTGTTTTTCTTTTTTCCCGGTCTTTCCGTTCGTCGCCGTCACGGCTGGCGCAGATTGCGCTGCAGGCGCCGCATCAGCACCAGGCCGGCTTCGATGTCGGCGTCCGACAAACCGGCCAGCATGCGTTGCCGCAGTTCTTCCGACTGGCTTTCGATAATGGCGATCTGTGCGCTGGCGCTAGCGGTCAGCACCGCGTACTTGCGGCGCTTGTCGTCGGCGGCCGGGATGCGGCGGATCCAGTTCCTTTGCTCCAGCGTATCGAGCAGCCGTACCAGCGTCGGCCCCTCGATGCCGAGCCGCTCGGCCAGTTCGCGCTGCATCAGCCCCTGCGGCTCGCGGTGCAGCTGCAGCAGCACCTGCCGCATCGACAGGTTCAGGCCGAACGGTTTCAGGCGTTGGTTCATCTGGCGGCGCCAGGCATGCGAGACGGCGCCGATCGCGCGGCTCAACTCGCGCGGGGCACCGCTGACAGTCGCTGGAAGAACGGGTTCGGTCATGCCGGAAGAGAAGGGGAAGGTGAAATTTCCGTATGGTATGCTGAATGCTTAGTATAGCTAATGAATTTTTATGGGGAAATTCGCGTAGACTCGTTGCGCGTCGCTTCCCGCCGTGCGGCGGCCGCTGCCGGTACTCCATCCGATCGCCATTCTCGATATGCGTCTGACATCCCGCGGTTTCCTTTTCCTTGCGGCGCTGGCCGCGATCGCGCTGGCCGTCTTCTTCGGCCTGCGCCAGCGGCTGGCGGCGCAGGCGCCGCCGCCGAAGGCGCCGGTGCAGGCGGTGAAAACCGTGCTGGCCGAGCAGAAGTCGATCCCGATCACGCTGCACGCCAACGGTTCGGTCACCGCCATCAACAGCGTCGACGTGCGGCCGCAGATCCAGAACGTGGTGCGCGCGGTGCACGTGCGCGAAGGGCAGGACGTGCAGCCGGGACAACTGCTGTTTACGCTGGATGCGCGCGGCGACGATTCCAACGTCGCCCGTGCGCGCGCGCAGGTCGCCAGCCAGCGCGCCGAGCTGGCCGATGCCGAGCAGGTATTGCGCCGCAACCAGGAATTGCTGGACAAGAAGTTCGTGTCGCAGGCGGTGGTCGACAGCGCCCGCAACAAGGTCGATTCCCTGCGCAGCGCGCTGCTTGCCAACCAGGCGGCGCTGGAGGCGAGCAGCATCGCCGCCGGCTACAACCAGGTGCGGGCCGGCATCGGCGGGCGCATCGGCGCCATCAGCGTGCACGTCGGCAGCCTGGCGCAGCCGGCCGGCGCGCCGTTGTTGACGATCTACCAGATGGATCCGATCGCGGTCAGCTTCGCGGTGCCTGAGCGCGAACTGGCGCAGATCCGCGCCACCTATCCGGACGGCGACGCGCCGGTGACGGTGGAATTGCCGGACGGCAGCGAGGTGGAAGGCAAGCTGATGTTCATCGACAACAGCGTCGACAGCCAGAGCGGCACCATTCTGATGAAGTCGCGCTTCGCCAATCCCGACCGCAAGCTGTGGCCGGGCACCTTCGTCAACGTGCGCATGACTTCACGCACGCTGGCGCGGGCGGTGGCGATCCCGGCGCAGGGCGTGATCACCGGCCCGACCGAGCAATTCGTCTACGCGGTGCAGTCGGACGATACCGTGCGGCCGCAAAAGATCGAGGTGCAGGCAGTGGTCGACGGCGTCGCCGCGGTGTCCGGGCTGGAGCCCGGCACCCGGGTCGTGATCGAAGGCGCGAAGAACCTGCGGCCCGGCGCCAGGGTGCGAGAGGCGGCGCCGGCGCCCGTTGCCCGCCAGGCGGACGGTACGCTGTAAATGAACATTTCCGAACTCTGCATCCGCCGTCCGGTGATGACGGTGCTGCTGTCGATCGCGGTGGTGGTGGTCGGGCTGTTCGCCTACGCCAAGCTGCCGATCGCGGCGCTGCCCAGCTACGACACGCCGGTCATCAACGTCACCGGCTCGCTGCCGGGCGCCAGCCCGGAAATCATGGCGTCGTCGGTGGCCACGCCGCTGGAAAAGCAGTTTTCCACGATTGCCGGGCTGGCCACCATCAGTTCCACCAATACGCTCGGCAGCACCTCGATCGTGCTGGAGTTCACGCCGGACCGCGACATCGACGCCGCCGCGGTCGACGTGCAGGCGGCGCTGTTGCGCGCGCAGCGCAGCCTGCCGCCGGAAATGACCACCTGGCCGGCCTACCGCAAGGTCAACCCCGCCGATGCCGCGGTGCTGGTGGTGGCGCTGACTTCGCCGTCGCTGTCGCTGTCGGAGCTGAACGACTATGCCGAAAACCTGATTTCGCCGTCGATCTCGACCATCGACGGCGTGGCCCAGGTCGCGGTCTACGGCCAGCGCCGCTACGCGGTGCGGATCAAGGCGCGGCCGGACCAGCTGGCGGCGCGCAACCTGACGCTGGACGAGCTGGCGGCGGCGGTGCGCGCGGCCAACTCGAACAGCCCGGTCGGCGTGCTGGACGGTCCGCGCCAGACGCTGACGCTGCAGGCCAACCGGCAGTTGATGAGCGCGGCCGAATTCAGCAAGCTGGTGATCAGCAGCCGCAACGGCCTGACCACGCGGCTGGCCGACGTCGCCGACGTCGAAGACAGCGTCGAGCAGGTCAAGAGCGGCAGCTGGGTCAACGGCGAACCGTCGATCGTGCTGGCGATCCAGCGCCAGCCGGACGCCAATACGGTGGCGGTGGTCGATGCGGTGAAGGCGACGTTGCCGCAGTTCAAGCAGCAGATGCCGGAATCGATCAACATCATGCAGCTGAACGACCGCTCGACTTCGATCCGCGAGGCGATCCACGATGTCAAGGTGACGCTGTTTCTGACCATCGTGCTGGTGGTGCTGGTGATCTTCCTGTTCCTGAAACGGCTGTCGGCCACCGCGATCCCCGTGATGTCGCTGCCGATCTCGCTGATCGGCTGCTGCGCGCTGATGTACTGGCTTGGCTACAGCCTGGACAACATTTCTCTATTGGGCATCACGATCGCGGTCGGGCTGGTGGTCGACGACGCCATCGTGATGCTGGAAAACATCGTGCGCTACCTGGAGCAGGGCATGGAGCCGCTGGCGGCGGCGCTGAAAGGCTCGCGCGAAGTCAGCTTCACCATCATGTCGATCTCGATTTCGCTGGTGGCGGTATTCATCCCGATCTTCTTCATGCCGGGCGTGATCGGCCTGATGTTCCATGAATTCGCGGCGGTGGTGTCGCTGGCGATCATGGTGTCGGCGGTGGTGTCGCTGACGCTGGTGCCGATGCTGTGCAGCCGCTACCTGCGGCACGAGCGGCGCGACAAGGACGGCTGGCTCGCGCGCGGCTTCGAGAAAGTCTTCCAGGCCACGCTGGCTGCCTACGCGCGCGGCCTCGACTGGGCGCTGGCGCACGGCAAGACCGTGCTGGCGATCGCCGCCGCCACCTTCGTGCTGACCGGCGTGCTGTTCGCCACCATTCCGAAAGGCTTCTTCCCGAGCGAAGACATCGGCCAGATCAGCGTCACCGTCGAAGGGGCGCAGGACGTTTCCTACCCGGCGATGGTGAAGATCGTCAACGCCACCGCCGACATCATCCAGAACGATCCGAACGTGTCCGACGTGACCTCGCGCCTGACCAGCGGCAACAGCGGCCGCCTGTTCGTCGGCCTGAAGCCGCGCGGCGAGCGGCAGCCGATGGATCGCGTGCTGGAGCAGCTGCGCGGCAAGCTCAACGGTCAGCCCGGCGTGTCGGTCTACATGACGCCGGTGCAGAACCTGCGGCTCGGCGGGCGCGCCAGCAAGAGCCGTTTCCAGTACGTGCTGCAAAGCGTGCGCGCCGGCGAACTGTACGACTGGGCCGAGCAGATGCAGAACAAGATGCGCGCCGATCCGATCTTTCGGGATGTCACCAGCGACGCCGAGCTGAACGGCCTGCAGGCGCAGGTCGAGATCGACCGCGACCGCGCCAACGCCGCCGGCGTGCAGATCGCCGACATCCGCAGCGCGCTGTACAGCGCCTACGGCGACCGCCAGGTATCGACTATCTTCACCAGCAGCAACAGCTATTCCGTGATCCTGCAGAGCGACAACTCCGGTACCCAGGACGAATCCGACCTGTCGCGGATTTACGTGCGCAGCAACACCGGCACGCTGGTGCCGCTGCTGTCGATCGCCAGCGTCAAGCGCACCGCCGGCCCGGTGTCGGTCAACCACCAAGGCCAGCTGCAGGCGGTGACGATCTCGTTCAACCTGGCGCCGAACGCGTCGCTTGGCGAAGCGACCGCAAAGATGGAGCGCTTCAAGACCGAATTGAACCTGCCGGCCTCGATCATCACGTCTTATGCCGGCGACGCCGCGGTGTTCCAGTCGTCGCAGTCTAGCCAAGTGGCGCTGCTGGTGCTGGCGGTGATCGTGATCTACATCCTGCTGGGCGTGCTGTACGAAAGCTATATCCACCCGATCACGATCTTGGCCGGGCTGCCGTCGGCGGCGGTTGGTGCCTTGCTGATCCTGCGCATCTTCGGCTTCGAGCTGACCCTGATTGCCACCATCGGCATCCTGCTCCTGATCGGCATCGTCAAGAAGAACGCGATCATGATGATCGACTTCGCGCTGCAGGCGCAGCGCAGCGAGGGCAAGGGGCCGGTGGAGGCGATCCGCAGCGCCTGCCTGCTGCGCTTTCGGCCGATCATGATGACCACGCTGGCGGCGGCGATGGGTGCGCTGCCGATCGCGCTCGGTCTCGGCGCCGGCGCCGAGCTGCGCCAGCCGCTCGGGCTGGCGGTGGTCGGCGGGCTGATGGTGTCGCAGGTGATCACGCTGTTCATCACGCCGGTGATCTTCGTCTACCTGGACCGCTTTTCCGGCGCCGGCCCGCTGCGGCTGGAAGGCGACCAGCCGCAACCGGAAGACAGGCCGGTGGCGCCGGCATAGGCTTTGCGCCGCATATACTCCCGTGGTATGCATCCTGTGTCGGGCGAAAACAGTGCGTCTTCGTTGCATACTCCTGCTTTTGAGGCAGGCTGACGCCGAGCCGCGGCGCCCGGACTAGGTGGCCGGACGCGGCGGCAGTTGCGCGACCAGCGCCGGCAGGATCGCGCCGGCGGCGCCGCGCAGGTTGTGCAACGCAATGCGGTCGAGCGCGGTCGGGTTCGGATTCACCTGCACCACGGTTTTGCCGGCGCCGGCGGCCAGATACGGCAGGTCCGCCGCCGGATAGACCAGCGCCGAGGTGCCGACCGTCAGGAACAGGTCGGCGTCCTCGGCCGCCGCTTCCGCCTGCCGCAGCGCTTCCACCGGCAGCGCCTCTCCGAAC
>JBAUJK010000340.1:0-9353 GCA_049683695.1 Burkholderiaceae bacterium | reverse complement strand
GCGCCGCCGGGCGCGGTCAGCTCGACAATATTCGGCGCCACGTCGCGCAGCGCGGCGGCGGCCGGTGCCGCATCATCGCGGCCGTCGGCGTCGAAGCGGTAGCCGGCCAGCGCCGCGCGCACCGCTGCGCTGTCGCGGTTGATCGGCAGGCTGCGCAGCGCCAAGCCGGCACCGAGCCCAAGCTCCGGTGCCGCCGTGGCCGGATCGAAGGCGCTCCAGATGAAGCCGTCGCGCTCGACGGTGGCGACCGCCAGCGCGCAGGCCTTGGTCGGTTCCGCAAGGCTCGGGTGGGCCGGCACGTGGGTGCAGGCGCCGCTGCCGCTTTCATAGGTCCAGCCGTGGTACTGACAGCGCAGTTCGCTGCCGGTGTTGATGCCGAGCGACAGCTTCAGGCCGCGGTGCGGACAACGGTTTTCCCAGACGTTGACGGCACCGCGGTCGTCGCGCCAGACCGCGAATTCATAGCCGAACAGCTGCGCCTGGAACACGTGGCGCGGCGGCGCTTCCTCGCTGCGGGCGATCGGGTACCAGCGGCCGGTATCGAGCACGTTCATGGTCACGCCTCCGCCGCTTCGGGTTGCCAGGTGCCGTAGGCGATGCGGTTTTCGCGCAGCCAGCGCCGGTAGGCGGAGGACATGGCGTCGGCGCGCACCGGGATCTCGTGGCGCGCTTCCAGCGGCATGCGCTTCGGCACCTGGTTGATCAGGATCATCAGGTCCTGGCCGAAAATGGTCTGCTGGAAGCGGCGCAGCTGTTCGTCGCTGTTGACGTCGTCGAGGTAGATCATCACCGTGTGCGCGACGCACCATTCTTCCGACAGCGGCTGCACGAACAGTCCGATCACGTCGCGCCGCTCGGGCGCCGGTACGCAGGTCTTGTACAGCATCGTCACGTACGGCCGCGCCACGCGGTAGGTGTAGTTGACCTCGATCGGGTCGGCGGCGATGGCGGACGCGCGCGGCTGCACGAAGCGGCAGTTGGTGGCCAGGATCTCGTTGCCGACCGGGTCGATTTCGATATCGTAGGGCAGCACCTCGGTATGCGGTTCGGCGCCGAGATAGCCGGTATGGACATAGGGGAAGTGGCCCATGTCGAGGAAATTTTCGACCGCGCGCAGGCCCGACACGTGCAGCCGGATAGAGCCGGCGCCGATCACGCGTCGGTCCGGCTCGTCGAATTCGGGGATCGCGAAGAATTCGCGCGGCGAATCCGACAGACAGATCCAGGCCGTCGCGTAGCGCTCGACGATCCGGCATGGGCCGCCGTCACCGCCTTCGCGGCCGGCATGCAGACCGTCCTGATCGCGCCAGAAGGTCACTGGCACGCCCAGCACCGTGGTGCGGTAGCGCTGGCCGGCGGCGATGTCGGCGACGATCGCCACTGCGTGCCAGTCGCGCCACAGCATTTCGTCTACGCGCATTTTTTCTCCCGGGTATGTTAGTTGCTGAATCTGGTATACCAAAATGTACGTCAGATATGCCGGTATCGCAATCGGAATTTCATCGGTCGCTGCCTACGGCGCGGCAGGCGGAAGGGAAGGGATGCCGGGATGGCGCCGGCGTCAGGAGGAGAGCTGCAGGGCGGCCGCCAGGTCGACTTCGGGCGCCGCCGCGACGTCGAAGCGATAGCCGCGAATCACCAGATTGTAGTGCGAAGCGAGCATCGCCTTGACCCGTTCGCCTTCCTTGTTGCGCAGCGCGTCGATCAGGTCGACGTGCTCGTGGCGCAGGTGACAGTAATTGAAGTCGACCTTGTACAGCGAGGTGATCAGCGCCGCCTTGCGCTCCAGCTGCGCATGGATCTGGCTCAGCACGTCGTTGTTCAGGAAGCTGATCAGCAGCCGGTGGAATTCGCGCCCGAGCTCGTCGGCTTCCTCCAGCCGGCCGTCCTGGTAGGCCTCTTCCTCGCGCCGCGTATGCGCCTCGAGGAAATCCAGCTGTTCCGGCGTGATGTGCGCGATCAGCTGGTCGACCACGCCGCAATCGAGGATCAGCAGCATCTGGTACAGGCTGAAGGCGTCGTCGAACGACGGCTGCGCGACGGTGGCGGCGCGTTTCGGCGTGATCGACACCAGCCCGTCCTGCGACAGCCGGATCAGCGCTTGGCGCACGATGGTGCGCGAGACGCCGAACAGCTCGGCCAGCTCGCGCTCGTTGAGCTTGGTGCCCGGCAGCAGGCGGCGCTGCCGGATGGCTTCCGAAATGGCGTTGACGATGACGTGAGTCAGCATAGGCGTGGGCGGCGCACGGGTTCGGGCTTTTACGATGCCGGATAGTACCGCTTGCCCGGCCCCGCGTCATCCGGCGCCGCCGCCCGCGGCGGTCTGCTAGGCCTTGGCGCGCGCGCTGTCGATACCGTAGGCGCCGGCGCCGGCCACTGCGAAATACAGGAACACGAAGCAGTACAGCACCGCCAGCTCGCCGCCGTTCAGCATCGGCAGGAAGGCATTCGATGCGTGCGCCATGAAATAGGCGACCGCCATCATGCCGGACAGGATGAAGGCGACCGGCCGCGTAAACAGTCCGAGCACGATCAGCGCGCCGCCGCCCAGCTCCAGGATGCCGGCCAGGCCCATCAGCGAAAACAGCTGCAGGTTGTCGAACATCGCCTGGTGCGGCGCGCCCAGCAGCTTGGCGCTGCCGTGCGTCAGGAACAGCAGGCCGGTGACGATGCGCAGGAGGCCCAGCAGGCGGGGTGACCAGACGGCGAAGAAGGCACTGGAGTTTGGCATGGTCATATTCCTATTCGAGTGAAAAATGATTGCTGCTTGTCAATATAAGCGAACCGCCAGGTTTTGGGGAAAAGCGCGTGCGCGTCTCAATAGCCGACCGTAAACCGCTGGCGCGGATGAGCCGGCGTTTCCAGCTCGTCGATCATCGCCATCGCGTAGTCTTCCAGCGAAATGTGGCTGCCGCCGTCGGCCGCCACCAGCAACCGGTCGCCGCCGAGGCGGAACTGGCCGGTGCGCCGGCCCGGGGCGATCACCGCCGATGGCGACAGCATGGTCCAGTTCAGCCCGCTTTCCCGGCGCAGCAGGTCGAGAGCCTGGCGCGCGCCTTCCGCGGTGGCCTTGTAGGCATCCGGAAAACCGGGTTCGTCCATGCTTTGCGCGCCGGATGCGGTCAGCAGCGAGCCGGCGCCGCCGACTACCAGGAGGCGCGGCACGTTCGCTTCCTTGGCGGCGGCGATGATCGAGCGGATGCCGCGCATGTAGTAGTCGTAAATATCGCTCTGCGCGTGGCCGCTGAAGGCGGAGAGCACAGCGTCGAAGCCCTTGAGCCGCGCCGCCAGGCCGTCCTGGTCGAGCACGTCGACGCCGACCACGTCCAGGTTCGGCTCGGCCGCGAGTTTGTCCGGATGGCTGACCAGCGCGGTGACGTGGTGGCCGCGCGCCAGCGCTTCTTTTCTGAGCGCCGAGCCGATGAAACCGGAGGCGCCAATGAGGGCGATGTGCATGATGTGCTCCAGGTGGATGGGGAGGCCGGCGGCGAATCCCGCCGGCCTCCAAAAGGCGATGATGGCATTGGCGATTGTTTTGATAAATCGCGAAGGTGATAATTGACTATTGCGGATTTATTAACAATAACGATACTCCCGACGAGGTGGCGATGGATCTCGGACAGTTCGACCTGAACAGCTTCATCTACTTCGACGCGGTGGCCGAGGCCGGCAGCTTCACGACGGCGGCCGAGCGACTCGGTGTCGCCAAGGCCAAGGTCAGCATCCATGTCAGCCGGCTGGAAAAGCGGCTCGGCATCGCGCTGTTCGCGCGCACTACGCGCCGCGTGATGCTGACCGAGGCCGGGCGCGCGCTGCATGCCGAATGCCAGCCGTTTCTGCACGGCATGCAGGAGGCGATCCAACGGATCGGCGCCGGCAAGGACCAGGTCGCCGGTACGCTGCGCCTGTCGACCTCGGTCAACCATGCGGCGCGCGCGCTGGCACCGGCGGTGATCGAATTCACACGGCTGTATCCGGCGCTGCAGATCGATCTGCGCACTGACGACCGCATCGTCGACCTGGTGGCGGAAGGCATCGACCTGTCGATCCGCATGGGCTGGCTGCGCGACTCGTCGCTGCATGCGACCCGGCTGGGGGAGTTTGAACAATACGTGGTGGCGGCGCCGCAATACCTGGCGCGCGTCGGCCAGCCGGCACGGCCGCAGGACCTGGCGCTGAGCGATTGGATCGCGCTGACGCTATTGCCGACGCCGCAGACCTGGACCTTCACCTCGGCCGCTGGGCAGACGACGCTGGTGCAGATGAAGCCGCGCATCCGTGTCGATTCGCCCGATGCGCTGCGGGCGATGCTGCTGCGCGGCGCCGGCTTTTCGGCGGTGGACGAATACAACGTGCGCGCCGACCTGCGCGCCGGCGACTTGGTGCGCGTGCTGGCGGACTGGAGTCTGCCGCGCGGCGGCATCCACGCCGTCTACCCGGGCGGACGCGGGGCGCCGGCCAAGGTGCGCGCGTTCATCGACTTTTACCGGGAATACCTGGCGCGCGCCTGAGTCTGGGCCGGCGTCGAACCTGGCGCGCCGCCGCCGGTCTGACGGAGGACGCGTGGGCATTCGCCGCGGCTTCGCCGCCACCCGCGCGGGCGAGGTGGTCCATGAAGCTTTTCCGACTCCTGCTGGCCAGCCTGGCCTGCATCGCGCTGCTCGGCGCTTGCCGCAAGCCGGCCGAACCGCCCAAGCCGACTTCGCTGGCGCCGCCATCGATCCCGACTGTTTCCCAAGATGCATGGGGTATGCGGTAAATCCGCAGGCATTGCGCCCGGTTCAGGTCGTATACAAAGGGAGTATGTGAGGGCGCGTGGCCGCAGTGATTAGAGCAGCTTGCGCATCAGCAGCGGCGCCGGCTCCTGCGGATTGGCGTGAGCGTATTCCAGTTCCGGCGCCAGTTCGAAGCCGAACGCGGCGTACAGGTCGACCAGCCGCGACTGGTCGGTGCGTACCGCCAGCCGCAGTTCGTCGACGTCGGCCGCCAGCGCGTGGTGGATCACCGCTTCCAGCAGATGCTGCGACAGGCCGACGCCGCGAAATTCCGGCAGCACGCCCATGCGCACGATGTCCCAGACCGACGGTTCATAGTCGTGGCGCAGCCAGCGCACCGAGCCGGCCACCTGGCCGTCCACCTGCAGGATGAAGCCGCCGCCGAGCTGCAGGTCGTGCAGCACGCGCGCCACGTCTTCGCGGTGGCCGCTGGAACTGGCTGCGACCTTTTCGGCCCAGCTGATGCGGGTCAGTTGCGCGATCAGCTCGGCGTCGTCGACGCCGGCTTCGCGCACCAGGATGTTGGAGGGGGGCGCCGCATCCAGCGGCGCGAAAGAGAGAGCGGCCGAGCCGCAACTAGGTGAGGGGTCCATAAGCCTTATCTGACCCGCATGCCGGGTGTTGCGCCCGGCCACGGGTTGAGTACATAAATCCCGGGATCGGCCTTTTCGTCGGCCGCCGAGGCGGCCAGCACCATGCCTTCCGAAATCCCGAACTTCATCTTGCGCGGCGCCAGGTTGGCGACCATCACGGTCAGCTTGCCGACCAGGTCGGCCGGCTGGTAGGCCGACTTGATGCCGGAAAAGACATTCCGCAGCCGGCCTTCGCCAACGTCCAGCGTCAGCCGCAACAGCTTATCCGACCCGTCCACCGGTTGGCAATCGACGATCCTGGCGATCCGCAGGTCGATCCTGGCGAAATCGTCGATCTTGATTTCCTCCGAGATCGGTTCGATCGCGGCGTTCCCGGCTGTGCCGGCGGGCGCAGCGGTGGCGGCAGCGCCGGCCGCCTCCGGCTCCGGCGCCTCGAACAGCGCATCCATCATCTTCGGCTCGACGCGCGTCATCAGGTGCGTGTACGGATTGATTTTTTGCTGGTGCACCAGCGGCGTCGTCACATCGCTCCACGACAGCGGGGCGAGGTTGAACAGCGCCTCGACCTTTTGCGCCAGCGCCGGCAGCACCGGCTTCAGGTAGATGGTCAGGATGCGGAACGCTTCCAAGAGGCGGCTGCAGACTTCCTGCAAGCGGGCGTCGTTGGCCGGGTCCTTGGCCAGTTCCCACGGCTTGTTGGCATCGACGTAGGCGTTGACCAGGTCGGCCTGCTCCATCACCGCGCGCAGCGCCTTGCCGTACTCGCGGTGCTCGTACAGCTCGCGGATCGCATTGGCGGCGCCACGCAGGTTGGCGAGGAACGGATCGGCGTCCTCGGCCCAGTCGGTCACCACCGTGCCGGAAAAGCGCTTGGCGATGAAGCCGGCGGCGCGGCTGGCGATGTTGACGTACTTGCCGATCAGGTCGGCGTTGACGCGGGCGACGAAGTCGTCCGGGTTGAAGTCGACGTCCTCGACCTTGGCCGACAGCTTGGCGGCGATGTAGTAGCGCAGCCATTCCGGATTCATGCCGATGTCCAGGTAGCGCAGCGGCGAGATGCCGGTGCCGCGCGACTTGCTCATCTTTTCGCCGGACACGGTGATGAAGCCGTGCACGAACACGTTGTTGGGCACCTTGCGGCCGGCGAAGTGCAGCATCGCCGGCCAGAACAGCGTGTGGAAATAGGTGATGTCCTTGCCGATGAAGTGGTATTGCTCGGTGGCCGGATCGGCCATGAAGGCGTCGAAGTCGCGCCCGGTCTTGTCGAAATAATTTTTCAGCGACGCCAGGTAGCCGATCGGCGCATCCAGCCAGACGTAGAAGTACTTGCCCGGCGCATCCGGGATCTCGATGCCGAAGTACGGCGCGTCGCGGCTGATGTCCCAGTCGCCCAGGCCGGCATCGGCGCCGTCCTTGCCTTCCAGCCATTCGCGCGCCTTGTTGGCGATTTCCGGCTGCAGGCGCGGCTTGCCGTCGACGTCGCCGAGCGCCCATTCGCGCAGGAAGGCCACGCACTTCGGGTCCGACAGGCGGAAGAAGAAGTGCTCGGACGACTTCATCACCGGCGCCGCGCCGGACAGCGTCGAATACGGGTTCTTCAGCTCGGTGGCCGCGTACACCGCGCCGCACACTTCGCAGGAATCGCCGTACTGGTCGGCGGCGCCGCAGCTCGGGCATTCGCCCTTGATGTAGCGGTCCGGCAGGAACATGTTCTTGACCGGGTCGAAGAACTGCTCGACCACCTTGGTGCTGATCAGTTTGGCATCGTCGCGCAGCGCGCGGTAGATGTCCTGCGACAGCTGGGTGTTTTCCGGACTGTCGGTCGAGTGCCAGTTGTCAAAGCCGATATGAAAGCCATCCAGGTACTGCTGGCGGCCGGCGGCGATCTTGGCCACGAACTGCTGCGGCGTCAGGTCCGCCTTTTCGGCCGCGATCATGATCGGCGCGCCGTGCGCGTCGTCGGCGCCGACGAAGTGGACTTCGTTGCCCTGCATGCGCTGGAAACGGACCCAGATGTCGGCCTGGATGTATTCCATGATGTGGCCGATGTGGAAGGCGCCGTTGGCGTAGGGCAGGGCGGTGGTGACGAAAAGACGGCGCGCGGGCGTGTTGCTCATGAGTCGGTGGGCAGAAGAGGAAAGCCATGATTTTAGCAGCGCCATGCGTTCGGTCATGGCGGCGGCGGCGCGGCCGGCGCAGCCTGCGGGCTGGGGCCGCGCCTGGCTGCGGCGCAGCATCGATTGGTTTAGACTTGCCGGATACGGCTACAGGAGATTACATGAGCATCACGCTTGAGGCGGTGAAGACCGCGCTGTCGACGGTGGTCGATCCCAACACCGGGCGCGACCTGGTGTCGGGCAAATCGGTGAAGAACCTGCAACTGGACGGCGCCGATGTCAGTTTCGAAGTGGAACTCGGCTATCCGGCCAAGAGCCAGCTCGACGCCATCCGCCGGCTGGCGATCACGGCGGTGCGCGGCGTGCCGGGCGTCGGCAACGTCAGCGTCAACGTGCATTCGAAGATCGTCGCGCACGCGGTGCAGCGCGGCATCAAGCTGATGTCCAACGTCAAGAACATCATCGCGGTGGCGTCCGGCAAGGGCGGCGTCGGCAAGTCGACCACCGCGGTCAACCTGGCGCTGGCGCTGGCCGCCGAGGGCGCCGCGGTCGGTATCCTGGACGCCGACATCTACGGCCCTTCGCAGCCGATGATGATGGGCATCGCCGGCCGTCCGGAAACCACCGACGGCAAGACCATGGAGCCGCTGGAAAACCACGGCCTGCAGGTATCGTCGATCGGCTTCATGATCGATCCCGACGAGCCGATGGTGTGGCGCGGCCCGATCGTCACGCAGGCACTGCAGCAGCTGTTGACGCAGACCAACTGGCGCGATCTCGACTACCTGATCGTCGACATGCCGCCCGGCACCGGCGACATCCAGCTGACGCTGTCGCAGAAGGTGCCGGTGACCGGGGCGGTGATCGTCACGACGCCGCAGGACATCGCCTTGCTGGATGCGCGCAAGGGCCTGAAGATGTTCGAGAAGGTCGGCATCCCGATCCTCGGCATCGTCGAAAACATGAGCACGCACATCTGCTCCAACTGCGGCCACGCCGAGCCGATCTTCGGTTCCGGCGGCGGTGAAAAGATGTGCGCCGACTATGGCGTCGATTTCCTCGGCGCCTTGCCGCTGACGATGGCGATTCGCGAGCAGACCGATTCCGGCCGGCCGACCGTGGTCGCCGACCCGGACGGCGAAGTGGCCCGCATCTACAAGGAGATCGCGCGCAAGACCGCGGTCAAGGTGGCCGAAAAGGCGAAGGACATGAGCAGCAAGTTCCCGACCATTACCATCCAGAACACCTGAGCCGGCGCTACGGCGCGGCGCGCCGCCGATACCTGGTATGCGCCGACGCGTATGACTGGCGGCGCTGCCTGCCTCTAGAGTAGGCGAGGGCGGCGGCCATCCGTCGGGCCTGGCATGGCGGAGCGATATACTCCAGGTGCCATGCGCTTGTGTCGGGCGCCCTCCGGATATTTTGACAGCATACTCCCAATCAGCACGATAAAAGCGGCGCGCCGGTACGGCAGAGCCGCGTTTCCCGGAGCAGACATGAACCACACCGTGATCCCGATCGTGCCGGCGCCGGCCTCGCGCGAGCGCAAGCGCCAGCGGCCGAAGGGACGGCGCGTCGAACCGCAGGCGCTGGACGAAGTGCGCGCGCTGCTGGGCGACGACGCGCGCCGACGCGACCTGCTGATCGAGCACCTGCACAAGATTCAGGACCGTTACGGCTGCCTGTCGGCGCCGCACCTGGCGGCATTGGCGCAGGAAATGCGGCTGGCGCAGACCGAAGTCTATGAAGTCGCCAGCTTCTACCATCATTTCGACGTCGTGAAGGAAGGCGAGACGGCGCCGCCGGCGCTGACGGTGCGCGTCTGCAGCGGCCTGTCGTGCGAGCTGGCCGGTGCCGCCGACTTGCTG
>JBAUJK010000339.1:0-3013 GCA_049683695.1 Burkholderiaceae bacterium | reverse complement strand
GGCCTGCGACCTCGCCGACGAGGCGGCGGTGCGGCAGTTGCTGCCGCGCGCCGCCGCCGAACTGGGGCCGATCTCCTGCGTGGTCAACAATGCGTCGCTGTTCGACTACGACGACGCCGCCGGCTTCACGCAGGCGCGGCTGGATGCCCACATGCACACGAATCTGGCGGCGCCGCTGCTGCTGGCGCAGGCGCTCTATGCTGCGACGCCCGAAGGCGGCCAGGGCGTGGTGGTCAACCTGCTGGACCAGAAGCTGTTCAACCCGAATCCCGATTTCCTGTCGTACACGCTGTCCAAGGCCGCGCTGCATACCGCCACCACACTGCTGGCGCAGGCGCTGGCGCCGAAAGTCCGGGTGGTCGGCGTTGCGCCCGGCATCTCGCTGGTGTCCGGCGAACAGACCGAAGCCGGCTTCGCCGCCGCGCACCGGGTCACGCCGCTGGGCAAATCCAGCACGCCCGACGACGTCGCCGCCGCCGTCTGCTTCGTTGCCGAGGCGCCGGCGATCACCGGCAGCACGCTGGTAGTCGACGGCGGCCAGCACCTAGTGCCGCTGGCACGCGATGTCATGTTCCTTGCCAAATAAATTTCCGATGCCGACCGATACCCTGTCCTTCCCGCTGTCCTACCCGGCTCTGGCCGATTGCCGCCGGCTGTTCCTGCGCAACTACGAAGTGCTGATCAACATCGGCGTGCACGAATTCGAAAAGAAGGGCGAGCAGCGCATCCTGATCAACGTCGACCTGTTCATCCCGCTGGCGCAATCGACGCCGAAGGAGGATGCGCTGCACGAAGTGGTCGACTACGATTTCATCCGCAGCACCATCGCGCAGCGCATGGCGCAGGGCCACATCCACCTGCAGGAAACGCTGTGCGACGACGTGCTGCGCGCGATGCTGGCGCATCCGAAGGTGCGCGCGGTGCGGGTATCGACCGAAAAGCCGGACGTCTACCCGGATTGCGATGCGGTCGGCGTCGAAGTGTTCCGCATCAAGGAGTAAAGCGTGGAGAACGCCATCAACGATAGCGCCGCCGAAGCGGCCAGCCAGGTCACCGCCAGGCAGGCGGAAAAGCTCGCCTTCGAGAACAACAAGCTGAAAAAGCGCCTGCACCGGCTGGTCGGACAGGCGATCGGCGACTTCAACATGATCGAGGACGGCGACCGCGTGATGGTTTGCCTGTCCGGCGGCAAGGACAGCTACGGCCTGCTCGACATCCTGATGAACCTGCGCGAGCGGGCGCCGATCCACTTCGACATCGTCGCCGTCAACCTCGACCAGAAGCAGCCGAACTTCCCGGAACACGTGCTGCCGGATTACCTGACACGGCTGGGCGTGCCGTTCCACATCGAAAACCAGGACACCTACAGCATCGTCAAGCGCCTGATCCCGGAAGGCAAGACCACCTGCTCGCTGTGCTCGCGGCTGCGGCGCGGCATCCTGTACCGGGTCGCCGGCGAACTGGGCGCGACCAAGATCGCGCTCGGCCACCACCGCGACGACATCCTGGAAACCTTCTTCCTGAACATGTTCTTCGGCGCCAAGATCAAGAGCATGCCGCCGAAGCTGCAGTCGGACGACGGCAAACACATCGTGATCCGGCCGCTGGCCTACGTGCGCGAAGCCGACATGGAGCGCTACGCGCAATACCGGCAATTCCCGATCATCCCGTGCGACCTGTGCGGCAGCCAGGAAAACCTGCAGCGCAAGCAGATCAAGGCGATGCTGCGCGAATGGGAAAGGAAGTATCCGGGCCGCGTCGAGAACATCTTTTCGTCGCTGTCGACCGTGGTGCCGTCGCACCTGATGGACCGCGAGCTGTTCGGCTTCGCCGGCCTGCAGGCGACCGGCGTCGCCGACCCGAACGGCGACATCGCGTTCGACGACGAGCCGTGCGCAACCGGCAGCGCCGACAGCGGCATCATCACGTTGAAGCGTGATATCTGACCGCCGGCATGACGCTGGAAAAGCTGCTGCAAAGCCAGGGCTTCGGCAGCCGACGTGACTGCCGCAACCTGATCCTGGCTGGCCGCGTCGCCATCGACGGCGCCGTCTGCGAACAGCCGGGGGCCGAGTTCGAGCCGGACGGGCTGGTGTTTTCCGTCGACGGCACGCCGTGGCGCTACCACCGCTTCGCCTACCTCGCGCTGCACAAGCCGGCCGGCTACGAATGCTCGCACAAGCCGCACATGCACCCGAGCGTGTTTTCGCTGCTGCCGCCACAACTGGTGGCGCGCGGCGTGCAATGCGTCGGCCGGCTCGATTTCGACACTACGGGCCTGCTGCTGCTGTCCGACGACGGCGGCTTCATCCACCGCTGCAGCAGCCCGAAGCGCAAGCTGCCGAAGCTGTACCGGGTCACCACCAAGCACCCGCTGTCACCCCAGCAGATCGCCGCATTGCGCGATGGCGTGGTACTGCACGACGCGCCGCAGCCGGTGCGCGCGCTGGCCTGCCAACAGGTCGCCGAACACGAACTCGACCTGAGCATCGGCGAAGGCAAGTACCACCAGGTCAAGCGCATGCTGGCGGCAGCCGGCAACCGCGTCGAGGGATTGCATCGCAGCGCGATCGGCGGCTTCGCGCTGGAACCGGCGCTGGCGCCCGGCCAATGGCGCTGGCTGGAAGCGGACGATCTGGCGCGCATCGAGGGCGCGGCGGCGAACGCCGCCGGCAACGATCAGGGATAAACTGGACGCATCGTCATCATCCCAGCGCCAGCCGGATCCCCGGCGGCCTTCCCGGACGGCACACGGCGCCGGAATGACACACCTGACTGGAGCGGACGGTGCCATGAAAACCCTGTTCCTCGCGTTGCTGATGCTGCTGGCGACGGGCGCGCCGGCGCAGACCATCGTCGCCGCCGGCCCCCAGGACCCATACGCCGGCGATCCGCCCACGCGCGCCGGCCGTATCGCCTACCTGCAGGGCGCAGTCGAGCTGCGGCCGTTCTATGACGCGGCGCCGGCGCCCGCGGAGCTGAACTGGCCGCTGAATTCCGGCCACGGGATCGC
>JBAUJK010000338.1:0-1842 GCA_049683695.1 Burkholderiaceae bacterium | reverse complement strand
AGGGACTTTTGCCGCTATGCCGGGCGTTTTATCTGCGGCTTCAAAAATACCCCGCCTGGTATCTGTAAACGCCGATATCAGACAATGCGGCCGGCCGCGATCGTGATCGTGCGCTGGCAGCGCGCCGCGATCGATGGCTCGTGCGTCACCAGCACCAGCGTCGAGCCGCGCTCCTGGTTCAGCTCCAGCATCAGCTGCATCACCGCCTCGCCGGTGATGGCGTCGAGGCTGCCGGTCGGCTCGTCGGCCAGCAACAGCGGCGGCTCGATCACGAAGGCACGCGCCAGCGCCACCCGCTGCTGCTCGCCGCCGGACAGGTACTTCGGGTAATGCCGCAGCCGGCTGCCGAGGCCGACGCGCTCCAGCATCCGCTGCGCGCGTGCGCGGGCGTCGCGCTCGCCGCGCAGCTCCAGCGGCAGCATCACGTTTTCCAGTGCGGTCAGGTGCGAAAGCAGCTGGAACGACTGGAACACGAAGCCGACCCGGTTCTTGCGCAGCTCGGCGCGGCCATCCTCGTCCAGCGCGTACAGGTCGATGCCGTCGATCATCACCGTGCCTTCCGACGGCGTGTCGAGCCCGGCCAACAGGCCCAGGAGGGTCGACTTGCCGGAGCCGGAAGCGCCGACGATCGCCAACGTGGCGCCGGCGGCCACGGTAAAATTGATGTCCTGCAAAATCTCGAGCGTGCCGCTGGTATCGGTCACGCGCTTGGAGAGATGGCGTACTTCAATCGCGGCCGGAGCCGCAACCGGGGCGACGGCAGCCGGGCGGGCAAGCGCGGAGGATTCAGGCATGCGGCATCAGTGGTGGGGTTCGAATCGGTGGTCGGGGGCATGGGCCGCGCTGGCGTTCATGTTGCTGGCGCTGGCAGCGGCGAGCGCTCATTCTGCATCAAAAACCGTGCTCGTGCTGGGCGACAGCCTGTCGGCCGAATACGGTCTGGCGCGCGCGTCCGGCTGGGTCACGCTGCTGGAGCAGCGCCTGCGGGCCGAGAAGATCACGGCGACCGTGGTCAACGCCAGCATCAGCGGCGAAACCACCAGCGGCGGCCGCACCCGGCTGCCGGCGCTGCTGCGCCAACACCGGCCCGGCATCGTGATCATCGAACTGGGCGCCAACGATGCGCTGCGCGGCCTGTCGCTGGACGCCACCGAAGCGAACCTGCGCGCGCTGATCGACCTGGCGCACAAGGCCGGCGCGAAGACGCTGTTGCTCGGCATGCAGATCCCGCCCAACTACGGCCGTACCTATGCCGACCGCTTCGCCGCGCTCTATCCGCAGGTGGCGAAGGAAACCCGCTCGGCGCTGGTACCGTTTTTCCTGCAGGGCGTGGCCGAGCAGCCCGAGCTGTTCCAGGCTGACCGCCTGCACCCGACCGCCGCCGCGCAGCCGACCCTGCTCGACAACGTCTGGCCGCAACTGAAACCGCTGCTGCGCCCTTGAACGCATGAAATTTCCCGTGCTGCTCGATTGCGCCGAAGTACTGTCGCGGCTGGACAGCTTCGATTGCATCATCGACGTGCGCAGCCCGGCCGAGTTCGCGCTCGACCACCTGCCCGGCGCCATCAACTGCCCGGTGCTGGACGACGAGCAGCGCCACCGCGTCGGCACGCTGTACGCGCACGATCCGTTCGAAGCGAAAAAACTCGGTGCGGCGCTGGTCGCGCGCAACATCGCGCTGCACCTGGAGACCCGCTTCATGCAGCACGAGCGCGGCTGGAAGCCGCTGGTCTATTGCTGGCGCGGCGGCAACCGCAGTGGCGCTCTGGCGCACGTGCTGGCCAGGATCGGCTGGCCGGCGGCGCAACTGGCCGGCGGCTACCAGTCCTACCGGCGTTATGT
>JBAUJK010000337.1:0-3369 GCA_049683695.1 Burkholderiaceae bacterium | reverse complement strand
ACCCAGGTCGATGCGCTCGATCACATCGGCGCCCAGCTGCTGTGGGATGCCTGGGGCCGCCGGCGGCCGGCCCGGCTTTCTCTGCTGCCGCACAACGAGCAGATCTTCGCGCGCCTGCAGCAGGCCGAGCGGCTCGACCTGCCGGCGCCGACCGCAACGTCGCCGCTGTCGCTGGCGCGCCTGTCGACTCGGCTGCACCAGTTGCTGGACCAGTTGTCCGGCTTCATCGCGCTGATCGGACAGCTGGTGCTGGACCTGGCGCGCTTCGCGCGCGCGCCGCACCGCGGACCGTGGAAGGAAATCTCGGCCAACGTGTTCCACGCCGGCTATCAGGCGCTCGGCATCACGGCGCTGGTCGGTTTCCTGATCGGGATCGTGCTGTCCTACCTGTCGGCGCAGCAGCTGCGCACCTTTGGTGGTGACGTCTACCTGGTCAATATCCTCGGCATGAGCATCATCCGCGAACTGGGACCGCTCTTGGCGGCGATCCTGGTGGCCGGCCGCTCCGGCTCGTCGATCACCGCGCAGCTGGGCGTGATGCGGGTCACCGAGGAACTGGACGCGATGCTGGTGATGGGGCTGCCGCACGGTTTCCGGCTGATCATGCCGAAGGTGCTGGCGCTGGCGGTGGCGATGCCGCTCCTGGTAATCTGGACCGACACGATGGCGCTGTTCGGCGGCATGGCCTCGGCGCGGATGGAACTGGGCATGTCGGCGCGCTACTTCATCTCGGCACTGCCGGACGCGGTACCGCTGGCGAACTACTGGATCGGCCTGGGCAAGGGCGTCGTCTTCGGCGCGCTGATCGCGCTGGTGTCCTGCCATTTCGGCCTGCGCATCCAGCCCAACACCGAAAGCCTGGGACGCGGCACCACCACCTCGGTGGTGACGGCGATCACGATCGTGATCCTGGCCGACGCCGTGTTCGCGATCGTCTTCAGCGACGTGGGGTTCTGATGGCCGCCGCTCATGCCGCGCCGACACCGGCATCGGTGATCCGGATCCGCAATCTGTGGAAACAGTTCGGCGATTTCACGGTCCATCAGAATCTGGACCTGGAAGTTCAGGCCGGCGCCATCGTGTCTCTGGTGGGCGGCTCCGGTAGCGGCAAGACCACTCTGCTGCGCCAGATCCTCGGGCTGGAGCGGCCCACCCGCGGCGTCATCGAAGTGTTCGGCCAGGACATCGTGCAGGCCGACCGCGATCAGCTGCAGCGGCTGCGCCGGCGCTGGGGCATGTTGTTCCAGCACGGCGCGCTGTTTTCGGCGCTGACCACCTTCGACAACGTGGCGCAGCCGATGCGCGAGCTGCGCCACCTGCCGGAGCCGCTGATCCGCGAGGCGGCGCTGCTGAAGCTGGACATGGTCGGCATCACGCCCAAGGATGCGCTGAAGATGCCGTCCGAGCTGTCCGGCGGCATGGTCAAGCGGGTGGCGCTGGCGCGCGCACTGGCGCTGGAGCCGGAACTGCTGTTCCTGGACGAGCCGACCGCCGGCCTCGACCCTGACCGCTCGGACAGCTTCGTCGAGCTGATCAAGACGCTGCACCGGCAGATGCGGTTGACGGTGGTGATGGTCACGCACGACCTCGACACCATCTTCGCGCTGTCCTCGGCGATTGCGGTGCTGGCGGACAAGCGGGTGTTGGTGTGCGCGCCGCCGCGCCAGGTGCTGGCGGTCGAGCATCCATTCATCCGCCATTTCTTCCTCGGCCCGCGCGGGCGGCGCGCGCTGCAGGTACTGGATGAGAAACCCGGCGGGCCGGGCAATCCGCCGCCGGCGGCGCCTGGCGCCGCACCAACCGACTAGGAAACCGCGTCATGGAAAACAAGTCCCACGCGCTGATCGCCGGCCTGTTCACGATCCTGCTGCTGGCGGCGACGATCCTGCTGTCGATGTGGTTCAACCGCGACCGCGTCGTGCGGGTGCCGTACGAGATGGCGACCAAGCTGTCGGTGCCGGGCCTGAACCCGCAGGCGGTGGTGCGCTACCGCGGCCTGAACGTCGGCAAGGTCGACGAAATCGTATTCGATCCCGACGTGCCGGGGCAGATCCTGATCCGGCTGTCGGTCAATCCCGATACGCCGATCACGCAATCGACCTTCGCCATGCTCGGCTACCAGGGCGTCACCGGCATCGCCTATGTCCAGCTCGACGATGACGGCAGCCGGCCGGTGCGGCTGCACAGCTCGCCGCAGCACCTGGCGCGCATCGAACTGCGCCCAAGCCTGTTCGACGCGCTGCAGAGCAAGGGCCTGGCGATCCTGACCGAGACCGAGGCATTGACGCGCAGCCTGAACCAGCTGATGGCGCCCGAAAACCAGCGGGCGATGCTGGCGGCGTTCGACAACATCAGCCGTGCCGCGATCGCGTTCGAGACCATCCCGCGCCAGCTGCAGCCGACGCTGGCGCAGCTACCGGCGCTGACCGAGCGCGCCGACCGCACGCTGGCAGCGGTCACCACGCTGGCGCAGGATGCCGGCCGGCTGTCCGGCAACCTGAACGCGCTGACCACCAGCCTGCAAGCGCCGGACGGCACGCTGGCGCGGCTGACCGATTCGATGGACCAGGTCGGCTCGATGGCCAGCCGGCTGGAATACGATGCGCTGCCGCGCATCAATGCGCTGACCGGCGAGGCGCGCACCTCGCTGCAGACGCTGAACCGGACTCTGGAAAACTTCAACCGGCGCCCGCAGAGCGTGCTGTTTGGCGCGCCGGCGCCATCGCCCGGGCCGGGCGAACCTGGCTTTACGGCGCCGGCCGCAGCGGCCCAGGCGCCGACGCGCTAGATAAAATGGGGGAGTATATGAAAAAAACGACCTATCCCGGGCTTCTTGATTACGACTTTGAAAATACTGCCATAAGTATATTAAAAGCTGCAAGCTGCCGCCTGCACCTGTCCCTATTCGTGCGGGGCCGGCCATGAGCCGCGCCCTGGTCGCCGCGCTGGTAGCGCTGCTGCTGGCAGCCTGCGCCAGCACGCCGCCGCCGATCATCAACGCGGTCTACGATCTCGGCCCGTTGCCGACACGCGCCGCCGATGCCAGCCCGGCGGTACCGGCGCTGCCGCCGCTGGCACTGGCCGCGGTGACGGCACCGGCGGCACTGGGCGGCTCGGAAATGATCTACCGGCTGGCCTATGCGAATGACCAGCAGCTGCATCCGTACGCCGGCAGCCGCTGGAGCATGACGCCGCCGGAATTGTTCGGACAGCGACTCAGAGCGCGGCTGGCGGCCGCCGGCGGCATCGCCGCCAACGCCGCCGACACCAGCCGCGACCTGCCGCTGCTGCGCGTCGAACTGGACGACTTCGGCCAGGATTTCAGCGCGCCGGCCACCAGTACCGCGCGCGTGGTGGCACGCGCCACGC
>JBAUJK010000336.1:0-3246 GCA_049683695.1 Burkholderiaceae bacterium | reverse complement strand
GCGCACGCGCATAGGGATCGCCGCTTTCCGTCCGGAAGCCGGCCGTGCCGAAGCGAGTGCGCGCCAGCAGCGTGGCCAGTGCCGGCGCGTCGAGGCTGCGCAGCAGGTCGTCGCCCAGCGTTGGCGGCAGCAGGCCGAACGGCAGCAGGAGTTCGAGATGGTTCATCCCGCAATTGTAGGGCGAGGGCAGGGCGTGCCGCAGCCGCGGCGGCGCGGCGACTGGAAAAATCCGCGTTTCAGTGCTTGCCGAGCGCGGCCAGCGGATGCCGGCCCTTTTCCCACGGCGATGCGAAGAAGGCGTCGACCCGCTCGCGCTCGGCACCAGCCGGTAGCGTCTGCCAGCGCGGCGCATTGTCCTTGTCGATGATCAGCGCGCGCACGCCTTCGATGAAGTCGCCGGTTTGGAACGATTGCCATACCAGTCCGAGTTCCATGCGGAAGCAGTCGGCCAGATCGAGCCGGCGCCCGGCCAGCAATTGGTGCCGCGTCACGTTCATCATCAGCGGCGAGCGGCCTTGCATGACCTGCAGCGTCTTGTGTGCCCAGTCGCGGTAGCGCGGATCGGCCTCGGTCGCCAGCGATTGCATGGTGGCAGCCACACCGGGCGCACTGAAATGCCGGTACAGCGCTGGCAGGGTCTCCAGCAGCGGCGGTGCGGTCGGCGCTTCCGGGCTGGCGCCGAGCGCCGCGTAGAGGTCGGCCTGCGGCTCGTCGCCCCAGGAAATCGCGGCCAGCGTCTGCTCCAGGCCGGCCAGCGCCGCGCTCGGTGCGAAGGCATCCGCCAGGCTGCAGAACAGCGCGTCGGCGGCGCCGATCGCCTGCCCGGTGATGCCGAGATAAAACGCCAGCTCGCGCTGCATCTGCGACAGGAAATGGCTGGCGCCGACGTCCGGCATCAGGCCGATGCCGGTTTCCGGCATCGCCAGCTTGGTGCGCTCGGTGACCACGCGCAGCGACGCGCCCTGCGCCAGCCCCATGCCGCCGCCCATCACGATGCCGTCCATCAGGGCCACCAGCGGTTTCGGGTAGCGGTGGATCTGGTAGTCGAGCCGGTACTCGTCGATGAAGAAATCCTGCGGCACCGTGCGTTCCTGCTGCCATTGCAGGTACAGCGTCTTGATGTCGCCGCCGGCGCAGAACGCGCGGTCGCCGGCGCCGCGCAGTACCACCGCACGGATGCCGGCGTCTACCGCCCAGGCGTCCAGCTGTTCGGACATTGCTTGCACCATCGGGTGCGACAGCGCGTTGAGCGCTTTCGGACGATTCAGCGTGATCAGCCCGACCTGGTTGATTACGTCGAACAGGATGTCGGCTGCTGGCTGGGCGGCGGTGGCGGATGAAGTCATGGATTGAACTGTTTCGATGAAGTAAAGGGCAGGTTCACTGAATGTTTGCCGTTCCCGCGCGGGCGTGAACCTGGCGGCATTGGGCGAACGCATGCATTCGCACCCCGGCACAGAACGACAGCATATATGTTTGCCGTGCCTACTCGGTCGGCGTCAGTCCGCGCGCGATCAGCATGCGCTGGATTTCGCTGGTGCCTTCGTAGATCTGCGTGATGCGGGCGTCGCGGTAATGGCGTTCGACCGGATAGTCTTCCAGGAAACCGTAGCCGCCGTGGATCTGGATTGCCTTCGAGCAGACCCATTCGGCCGCTTCCGACGCGAACAGCTTGGCCTGCGACGCTTCCGACAGGCAGGGCAGGCCGGCGGTGCGCATGCGCGCGGCGTGATGGACCAGCAGACGCGCCGCGTTCAGGCGCGTAGCCATGTCGGCCAGCATGTCGGCGATGCTCGGATGTGCGGTCAGCGGCTTGCCGAACTGCACGCGCTCGGCGGCGTAGCGCAGCGCGTCGTCCAGCGCGGCGCGAGCGATGCCGATCGCCTGCGCAGCGATGCCGATGCGGCCGCCTTCCAGGTTGGACAGCGCGATCTTCAGGCCGGCGCCGCGCTCGCCCAGCAGGTTTGCTTCGGGAATCGCGCAGTCGGAAAAGGTCAGCGGGCAGGTGTCGGAGGCGCGGATGCCCATCTTGTGCTCGGGCCGGCCGACTTCCAGGCCGGGGCTGCCGGCCGGTACGATGAAGGCGGAAATCCCTTTCTTGCCGAGCTCCGGATCGGTCACCGCGAACACGATGATCATGCCGGCGCGCTGGCCGTTGGTGGTGAACTGCTTGCTGCCGTTCAGGATCCACTGGCCGTTCTTCAGCTCGGCGCGGGTCTTCAGGTTGTGCGCCTCGGAGCCGGCCTGCGGCTCGGTCAGCGCGAAGGCGCCGACCATTGCGCCGGACGCCAGCGGCGGCAGCCAGGTCTTCTTCTGTTCCTCGGTGCCGAACTTCAGGATCGGTCCGCAGCCGACCGAGTTGTGCACGCTCATCAGCGTCGCACAGGAGGCGCAGCCGGCCGCCACTTCCTCCATCGCCAACGCATAGGCGGTGTAGTCGGTATAGGTGCCGCCCCATTCCTCCGGCACGATCATGCCGAGCAGACCGAGCGCGCCCATTTCGGTCACCACCTCGGCCGGCAGCTGCGCCGCCTTGTCCCAGGCGGCGGCATTCGGCGCCAGCCGCTCGCGGGCGAAGTCGCGCGCGCTGTCGCGGATCATGCGCTGGTCATCGGTATACAAATCGCTCATCTCGTCCTCGCAGGAAAGCACCATCGAAAGCGTCAGTATAAAAAGGGATGCGCCGGCGAGCTATGGCGCGACCGCGCAGCCGGTTTGAGCGGTTTTGCCATATCGGCGGCGAGTCAGGCCAGGCCGAATCTGCTCTAGAATCCGCACAGCCGTATACCTTCCAAGACCTCCCTCCAATGAAAAAAGGCAGCGTCGCCATCTGCTTCGTGCAGCACGCGCTCCAGGCCATGCCGGCGCGCGGGCTGGATACCGCCGCCGTGCTGCGCGCCGCCGGCATTGCACCCGAGCTGCTGCGCCTGCCGGATGCGCGGGTATCGGCCGCCAGCTACAGCGCGCTGTGGCGCGAAGTGGCGCGCGCGCTGGACGACGAATTCTTCGGCCAGGATACGCGCCGCATGAAGGTCGGCAGCTTCGCGATGCTGTGCCACGCGGTGATCCATTGCAAGACGCTGGAACAGGCGCTGCGGCGCGCGCTGGATTTCTTCGGCCTGTTGCTGGACGACCTCGGCGCGGTACTGGAGCTCGACGATGGCAGCGCGCGGCTGGTGCTGCGTCCACGCAATGCCGCCGTACCGCCGCGCATCTTCGCCCACGAGACACTGCTGATCATGCTGC
>JBAUJK010000335.1:0-5038 GCA_049683695.1 Burkholderiaceae bacterium | reverse complement strand
GAATATTATATCAATTATCGAGTATTTATCCGGCTGCGGCGAGACAGGTTTTGCATCGAGACGCAAACACCGCATTCGCCGTTCCCGCGCGGGCGGGAACGACACGGCCATGATCCGATGGCGAAGCAGTCCGCCGCGCCACTCAGCCGTAGACCGGGAATGCGTCGGTCAGCTTCTTGACTTCGGCCTTCACGCGCTCGATGTTGGCGGCGTCGTGCGGATTGTCGAGCACGTCGGCGATCAGGTTGCCGACCTTGACCGCCTGTTCTTCCTTGAAGCCGCGCGTGGTCATCGCCGGGCTGCCGAGGCGGATGCCGCTGGTGACGAACGGCTTTTCCGGATCGTTCGGGATCGCATTCTTGTTGGTGGTGATGTGGGCGCTGCCGAGGATCGCTTCGGCTTCCTTGCCGGTGATCTTCTTGGCGCGCAGATCGACCAGCATCACGTGGCTTTCGGTGCGGCCGGAGACGATGCGCAGGCCGCGCGCGATCAAGGTCTTGGCCAGCGCGTCGGCGTTCTTCGCCACCTGCTGCTGGTAGGTCTTGAATTCCGGGCTCAGGGCTTCCTGGAAGGCGACCGCCTTGGCGGCGATCACGTGCATCAGCGGGCCGCCCTGGATGCCGGGGAAGATCGCCGAATTGATCGCCTTTTCGTGCTCGGCCTTCATCAGGATCACGCCGCCGCGCGGGCCGCGCAGCGACTTGTGGGTGGTGGTGGTGACGAAGTCGGCGTACGGCACCGGGTTCGGATAGAGGCCGGCGGCGATCAGGCCGGCGTAGTGCGCCATGTCGACCATGAACCAGGCGCCGACATCCTTGGCGACCTTGGCGAAGCGCTCGAAGTCGATCTTGAGCGCATAGGCGGAGGCGCCGGCGATGATCAGCTTCGGCTTCTTTTCGTGCGCCAGGCGCTCCATCGCGTCGTAGTCAATCTCTTCCTTGTCGTTCAGGCCGTAGGAAACGACGTTGAACCACTTACCGGACATGTTCAGCGCCATGCCGTGCGTCAGGTGGCCGCCTTCGGCCAGCGACATGCCCATGATGGTGTCGCCCGGCTTCAGCATCGCGAAGAACACGCCCTGATTGGCCTGCGAGCCGGAATTCGGCTGCACGTTGGCGGCGTCGGCGCCGAACAGACGCTTGACGCGCTCGATCGCCAGCGACTCGGCGACGTCGACGAATTCGCAGCCGCCGTAGTAGCGCTTGCCCGGATAGCCTTCGGCGTATTTATTGGTCAGCTGCGAGCCCTGCGCCTGCATCACCGCCGGCGAGCAGTAGTTTTCCGATGCGATCAGCTCGATGTGGTCCTGCTGGCGCTGGTTTTCGTGCTGGATCGCGGCCCACAGCTCGGGGTCGACGCTGGCGATGGTTTGGTCTTTGCTAAACATGACTACTCCAGTCGATAGAGGAAATCCGATCGAATGAGGGCCGAACATCAGAGGAAATTGCGGGCAGCCTCAAGCGTTTTACCATCTTGGCTACCCAGGCGCACGGCTCGTTGAAATCTCACGCTTCCCGGTGGGAACCCACCTTTTCCGGGCGCGGCGGCCCGGATTTTCGCCAGTCACGTGAGACGGAATGGTGGCGGGATTTTAGACGAAGGGGCGGTTTTCGGCAAGCGGCCGCCCCCCGCCCGCGCTAGGCGGTGGCCGAATCCTTCCCGCGCAGCACCGCGCGCACGATGCCGGCGCGGATCACGAAGTCGCCGAAGTGCTCGCCGGGATTGCGCTCGGCGGCAAAGCGGGCGAACAGGCTGTCGAGTTCTTCCAGGATGCGCGCTTCGCCGATGTTTTCCAGGTACAGCCGGTTGATGCGCTGGCCGTGCCAGCCGCCGCCCAGATACATGTTGTACTTGCCGGGCGCGCGGCCGGTGAACGCGATCTCGGCCACGTACGGCCGCGCGCAGCCGTTCGGGCAGCCGGTCATGCGCAGCGTGATCGGCTCGCCGGCCAGGCCGTGGCCGTCCAACAGCGCCTCGACCTTGTCGATCAGCTGCGGCAGGTAGCGCTCGCTTTCGGCCATCGCCAGCCCGCAGGTCGGCAGGCCGACGCAGGACATCGAATTCAGCCGCAGCGCGCTGCCCTGGTTGGCGGCGTCCAGGCCGTGACTGCGCAGCAACGCATCGATCTTGCGCTTGTCGCGCGCGGCGACGTTGGCGATCACCAGGTTCTGGTTCGGCGTGACGCGGAATTCGCCGCGGTGCAGGCGCGCCACGTCCTGCAGTGCGCTCATCATTCGGCGCGCGCCGACATCGGCGATGCGGCCGTTCTCGATGAACAGCGTGTAGTGCCAGTCGCCGTTGGACCCGCGCACCCAGCCGTATGGGTCGTTGTTGCTGTCGAAGACGAAGGCGCGCGGCGCTTCCAGCGCGAAGCCGAGGCGGCGTTCCAGCTCGGCGCGGAACCAGTCGACGCCCTTGTCGTCGATGGTGTACTTGAAGCGCGCGCGCGAACGGTCGGCGCGGTTGCCGTAATCGCGTTGAATGGTGACCACCGCCAGCGCCACCTCCTGCAGCTTCTCCTTCGGGAAATAGCCGACCACGTCGCCCAGCCGCGGATAGGTATGGGCAACCCTGTCGGTACGCCCCATGCCGCCGCCGACGGTCAGGTTGAAGCCGGCCAGCGCCTCGCCGTCGGCGATCGCGATGAAGCCGGCATCCTGCGTGTAGACGTCGATGTCGTTGGACGGCGGAATCGCGAAGCCGAACTTGAACTTGCGCGGCAGATAGGTCGGCCCGTACATCGGCTCTTCCGGCTCCGACGACGCCACCTTTTCACCGTCCAGCCAGATCTCGTGATAGGCGCGGTGGCGCGGGATCACCTGGTCAGAAGTAGCGCGCGCCAGTTCGTAGACTTCGCGGTGCAGCGCCGACAGCTGCGGGTTGACCGAGGACATGATGCCGCGCGTATCGTCGCCGCAGGCGGCGATGGTGTCCAACAGCGCCTCGTGCAGGCCCTGGATGGTCGGCTTCAGGTTGTTCTTCAATACGCCATGGAACTGGAAGGTCTGGCGCGTCGTCAGCCGCAGGCTCGGGCTGCCGTAGGCCAGCGCCAGTTCGGACAGCTTCAGCCACTGCGCCGGCGTGCAGACGCCGCCGGCCAGCCGCACCCGGATCATGAATTGGTAGGCCGGTTCCAGCTTCTGGCGGCGGCGCTCGTCGCGCAGGTCGCGGTCGTCCTGCTGGTAGATGCCGTGGAACTTCATCAGCTTGGTATCCGTCTCGGTGACGGCGCCGGTGATCGGGTCCAGCAGGCTGGCGGCAATGGTGCCGCGCAGGTAGTTGCTGGCGGCCTTCATCCGTTCGTCGGCCGAGAGCTTTTCCAGCGGCTGCGAGATGTCCGCGCTGCGGTCGATTTCGGTGGTGGGGTTTTCCATGCAGGTCGGCCTTTCAGTACACGTCTTTCTGGTAACGCCCGGCCACCTGCAGCTCGCGCAGGTAGTCGGCCGCGTCTTCGTCGCCGCGCTCGCGGCCGGCGGCGATCACCGACAGCAGCGCGGCGTTGACGTCCTGCGCCATGCCGTTGGCGTCGCCGCACACGTACAGATGCGCGCCGTCGGCGATCCAGCGGTACAGCTCATCGCCCTGCTGCAGCAGCCTGTGCTGGACATAGATCTTTTCATGCTGGTCGCGCGAGAAGGCGACGTCGGCGCGCGTCAGTAGGCCGGCGCGCAGCCAACCCTGCCATTCGGCCTGGTACAGGAAATCGGTGCGGAAGTTGCGCTCGCCGAAGAACAGCCAGCTGCGCCCGCGCTCGCCGCGCGCCTCGCGCTGCTGCAGGAAGGCGCGGTATGGCGCGACGCCGGTGCCGGCGCCGATCATCACGATCGGCGTGGCGGCGTCGGCCGGCAGCCGAAAATGCTCGTTTTGCTGCACGTAGACCGGCACACTGTCGCCGACGCCCAGCCGCTCGGCCAGGTGCAGCGACGCCACGCCGTGGCGCTCGCGCTGCTGCAGCTGGTAGCGCAGCGGCGCCACGCACAGGTGCACTTCGCCTGGCGCCAGTTCTGCGCTGGAAGCGATCGAATAGAGCCGCGGCTGCAGGCCGCGCAGGGCCGGCAGCAGCGCCGCCGGCGCGATGCCGGGCGCCGGATAGGCGCGCACCAGGTCGGTGATGTGGTTCTCGCGCATGAAGGCGGCCAGTTCCGAGCGCGGCATCTGCGCCACGCGCTCGGCCAGCTGGGCAGCACCGGACAGCGTCGCCCACTGCTCGATGAAACGCGGCGTCAGCGCGCTGATTTCGAATTCGGTCTGCAGCGCTGCGGCTATCGTGGTGTCGCCGTTGCGCCCGGTCACGGCTTCCGAGCCGGACCAGCCGAACAGTTCCAGCAATTCGGCCGCCAGCGCCGGATCGTTCTGCGGCAGCACGCCGAGCGCGTCGCCCGGTACGTAGTCGAGGCCGGCGCCTTCCAGCTCCAGCTCGATGTGGCGCGTATCCTTCGTCGAGCCGCGCCCGGTCAGCCGGATGTTGGCGCTCACCTGGGCCGGAAACGGACGCTGCTTGCCATACGGCTGCAGCGCCGGCGCCAGCGCGGCGGCGACTGCCACGCTGGCGCCATTGGCCGCTGCGCCGGCACTGGCGCCGCCGTCCGCCTGCAGGCGGGCCAGCAGCGCGTCGAACCAGCGTCCGGCGTCGGCTTCATATTCGACGTCGCAATCGACGCGCTCGCACAGGCGCTGCGCGCCCAGCTCTTCCAGCCGGCGGTCCAGCCGCTTGCCGGCCTCGCAAAAGAATTCATAGGTGGAATCGCCCAGCGCCAGCACCGCGAAGCGCAGCTGCGGCAGCGGCGGCGCGCGGCGGCCGTCGAGGAATTCGTAGAACGGCAGCGCCGGCTCGGCCGGTTCGCCCTCGCCGTGGGTGCTGGCGATGAACAGTAGCGTCGCCTCGTCCTTCAGTTCGCGCGTCTTGTAGTTTGCCAGGTCTTCCGCCGTGGCCGGCAGACCGGCGGCCTGCGCGCGTGCCGCCAGATCGCGCGCCAGCGCCGCGGCGTTGCCGGTTTCGCCGGCATACAGGATCTTCAGCGGTGCCGCCGCTGCGGCC
>JBAUJK010000334.1:0-1663 GCA_049683695.1 Burkholderiaceae bacterium | reverse complement strand
GCCGAATCCGCCGCCGGCCTGGCAGCGCGGCGAATCTAGCGGAGTGCGCGGGCGCCCGGAGCGCCCGTTTTTTTCCGCGGCGCGCTGCGGTACGGGTTCGGATTTGCGGCAAAATGGCGGAGTGATTCCGTCATGGGCATGACCAGCATGAGCCTTTCGTACCAGCAGTACCAGAAGCGCCTGTTTCCCTATACCCGCTGCGTCGACCAGGATTGTCCGCAGCCGGCGCACCACCCGGTGGTGGTGGTCGGCGCCGGCCCGGTCGGTATGACCATCGCCATCGACCTGGCCGGCCAGGGCGTGCCGGTGCTGCTGCTGGACGACGACGACACGCTGTCGTCCGGTTCGCGCGCGATTTGCTTCGCCAAGCGCACGCTGGACATCTGGGACCGGCTCGGCTGCGGCCAGGTCATGGTCGACAAGGGCGTCAGCTGGAACGTCGGCAAGGTGTTTTTCCGCGACCAGCCGGTGTACAGCTTCGACCTGCTGCCGGAAGCCGGCCATCGCCGTCCCGCCTTCATCAACCTGCAGCAGTACTACGCCGAGGATTTCCTGTACCAGCGGCTGTGCGAGTGCGCCGGCATCGAGCTGCGCTGGAAGAACAAGGTGGTCGGCGTCAGCCAGGACGGCGAGGGCGTCGAGCTGACGGTGGAGACGCCGGACGGCCCCTACCGCATCCGCTGCGACTGGCTGGTGGCCGCCGACGGTTCGCGCAGCCCGCTGCGCGCTCAGCTCGGGCTGGAAACCCACGGCCGCGTATTCAGGGACCGCTTCCTGATCGCCGATGTGCGGATGAAGGCCGAATTCCCGACCGAGCGCTGGTTCTGGTTCGACCCGCCGTTCCATCCGAACCAGTCGGTGCTGTTGCACCGGCAGCCGGACAACGTCTGGCGCATCGATTTCCAGCTCGGCTGGGATGCCGACCCGGCCGTCGAGAAGCAGCCGGAAAAGGTGATCCCGCGCGTCGCGGCGCTGCTCGGGCCGGATGCCGAATTCGAGCTGGAATGGGTCAGCGTCTATACCTTCGCCTGCGCGCGGATCGACAAGTTCCGCCACGGCCGCGTGCTGTTCGTCGGCGACTGCGCGCACGGCGTGTCGCCGTTCGGCGCGCGCGGCGCCAACAGCGGCGTGCAGGATGCCGACAACCTGGCGTGGAAGCTGAGGCTGGTGCTGGACGGCCGGGCGCCCGAACGGCTGCTCGACACCTATTGCAGCGAGCGCGAATTCGCCGCCGACGAAAACATCCGCCATTCGACCCGCTCGACCGACTTCATCACGCCGAAAAGCGCGGTCAGCCGGGTGTTCCGCGATGCCGTGCTGATGCTGGCGCGGCACCATCCGTTCGCGCGCCGGCTGGTCAACAGCGGCCGGCTGTCGACGCCCAGCACCTACGCCGATTCGCCGCTGAACACCGCCGACGCCGACGATTTTGCCGGCCCGATGGTGCCGGGCGCGGCGGCGGCCGACGCGCCGGTACGGGTGGCCGGCGCCGATGACTGGTTCCTGGCGCAGACCGGCGGCGGCTTCTGCTGCCTGCTGTTCGTCGATGCCGCGCCCGACGCCGGCACGCTGGCGGCCTTGCGCGAGCTGGCGCCGCTGCGGCCGCTTCTAGTGGCCCCCGGCGGGACCGCGATCGACGCCGCTGCGCTGGCCGGCGTGGTGC
>JBAUJK010000333.1:0-4262 GCA_049683695.1 Burkholderiaceae bacterium | reverse complement strand
CCGCGCTCTGTGCGAAGATACGCCCATGACTCTGACCGAACTCAAGTACATCGTCGCCGTCGCCCGCGAAAAGCATTTCGGACGCGCCGCCGAAGCCTGCTTCGTCGCGCAGCCGACGCTGTCGGTGGCGATCAAGAAGCTGGAGGACGAACTGGGCGTCGTGATCTTCGAGCGCGGCGGCGCCGAAGTGTCGGTGACGCCGCTCGGCACCAAGATCGTCGCGCAGGCCGAGCGGGTGCTGGAGCAGACCGCCGCCATCAAGGAAATCGCCGCGCAGAACAAGGACCCGCTGGCCGGGCCGCTGCGGCTCGGCATCATCTACACCATCGGTCCCTACCTGCTGCCGCCGCTGGTCAAGACCATGATCGAGCAGGTACCGCAGATGCCGCTAGTGCTGCAGGAAAATTTCACCGTGCGCCTGTTGGAACTGCTGCGCCAGGGCGAGCTGGACGCCGCCATCATGGCGCTGCCGTTTCCGGACCAGGGCCTGATGCTGCAGCCGCTGTACGACGAGCCGTTCGTGGTCGCGGTGCCGCGCCACCATCCATGGGCGCAGCGCGAGGCAATCCACGCCGACGAGCTGAAGTCGGAAACCATGCTGCTGCTCGGCACCGGTCACTGTTTCCGCGACCAGGTGCTGGAAGTGTGCCCGGAAATGTCGCGCTTTTCGACCACCGGCGACGGCATCGCGCGCACCTTCGAAGGCTCGTCGCTGGAAACCATCCGCCATATGGTGGCGTCCGGCATCGGCATCACGGTGCTGCCGCTGGCCTCGGTGCCGGACATGGAAGCGAAGAACGGCATGCTGCGCTACGTGCCGTTCTCGCCGCCGGAGCCGTCGCGGCGGGTGGTAATCGCCTACCGCAAGAGCTTCACCCGGGTGGCGGCGATCGAGGCGGTGCACCGCGCGGTGCTCGACTGCGGCTTGCGCGGCGTCGTCATGCTGCACGAATCGGCGACCGAGGAAGCCTGAAGCATCGTCGCCATGCGCGGCGATCCGGCGCGGATCAATCCAGCCGCAGCGTGGTGTCCGGATCGAACCAGTGCAGTGTGCCAGCCTCGAAGCCGACACTGATGCGGTCGCCGGTGGCGACCGCGGTACCGGCCGGCGCGCGCAGCACCAGCGGCTGGCCGCCGACCTGGCCGTGCACCAGCAGGTCGGCGCCCAGCACCTCGACCATGTCCACCAGCAGCACAAATCCCGGCTGGCCCAGCAGCAGGTGCTCCGGCCGCACGCCGAGCACGCATTCGCGCCCGGCCAGCTGCGGCCAGGCAGCGGGCAGCGCAAAGGTCACACCGTCGCCGGCATCGAACTGGCGGCCATCGGCGCCGACCCGGCCGCGCAGCAAATTCATCGGCGGCGAGCCGATGAAGCCGGCGACGAAGGTGGACGCCGGGCGGCCATAGACTTCGGCCGGCGTGCCGATCTGCTCGGCGCGGCCGGCGTTCATCACGATCAGGCGCTGGCCGAGCGTCATCGCCTCGACCTGGTCGTGCGTCACGTACAGGCTGGTGGTGCCGAGCGTGCGGTGCAGCTTCTGCAGTTCCAGCCGCATCTGCACGCGCAGCTTGGCGTCCAGGTTCGACAGCGGCTCGTCGAACAGGAACACCGCCGGCTCGCGCACGATCGCGCGCCCCATCGCGACGCGCTGGCGCTGGCCGCCCGATAATTGGCGCGGCGTGCGCTTCAGCAGCGCTCCCAGTTCCAGGATCGCCGCCGCCTTCTGCACGCGCGCCTCGATTTCCTGCTTCGGCAGGCCGCGGATGCGCAGGCCGTAGGCCATGTTGTCGTACACGCTCATGTGCGGATACAGCGCGTAGTTCTGGAACACCATCGCGATGTCGCGCTCCTTCGGCTCCAGGCGGTTGACCACGCGCTCGCCGATCACGATTTCACCGCCGGTCACTTCCTCCAGGCCGGCCACCATCCGCAGCAGCGTCGACTTGCCGCAACCGGACGGCCCCACCATCACCACGAATTCGCCATCGGCGATGTCGGCGGTGATGCCGTGGATCACGTCGACCGCTTTCGGCCCCTGGCCGTAGGTCTTGTTCAGGTTGTTGAGCTGGACTCTTGCCATAGATTTCCTGCTGCCGTTGCACGGACAGATTTTTGAATGAAAGCCGCTGGACGGCGGCGTTGTGTCCGATCGCGCGATGGACTCCTGGACAGTGCCGTCATTTTTCCGAATCGACCAGGCCCTTGATGAACCATTTCTGCATCAACACCACGATCAGTCCGGGCGGCAGCATCGCCAGTACCAGCGTCGCCATCACCATGTTCCATTCGACCGCGGCGTCGCCGCCGGCGATCATCGACTTGATGCCGATGCCGATCGGGTACATCTCCTGCTCGTTGGCTACCAGCAGCGGCCACAGGTACTGGTTCCAGCCGTAGATGAACATGATCACGAACAGCGCCAGCAGGTTGGTGCGCGACAGCGGCCACAGGATGTCGCGGAAAAAGCGCATCGGGCCGGCGCCGTCTATGCGCGCCGCCTCGGTCAGTTCCTCCGGCATGGTCAGGAAGAATTGCCGGAACAGGAAGGTGGCGGTGGCCGACGCGATCAGCGGGATGGTCAGGCCGGCGTAGGTGTTGATCATGCCCAGATCGGACACCACCTGGTAGGTCGGCGTGATGCGCACCTCGACCGGCAGCATCAGCGTCACGAAGATCATCCAGAAGAACAGCGCGCTGCCGCGGAAACGGAAATACACGAAGGCGAACGCCGACAGCATCGAGATCGAGATCTTGCCGAAGGCGATGATCAGCGCCGACACCAGGCTCACCCACATCATGCGCCCGACCGGCGGCATCGCGATGTTGCCGGACGCGCCCTTCGACAGCACCGCCGTGTAGTTATCCAGCAGGTGGCTGCCGGGCAGCAGCGACATCGGCGCCGCCGCCGCCTGCTCGGCGGTCTGGGTACTGGCGACCAGCGCGATGTAGACCGGGAAGGCGACGATCAGCACCCCCAGCACCAGCACCAGGTGGCTCAACAGGTCGAGAATGGGACGCCGTTCGATCATTTTGTCTCACCTGCCGGCATGCGCGCGCTCATGAATACTGGACCTTCTTTTCGACATAGCGGAACTGCACCACGGTCAGCGCGATGACGATCGTCATCAGGATCACCGACTGCGCGGCCGAACCGCCGAGGTCGCCGCCCTTGAAACCGTCCTGGAACACCTTGTAGACCAGTATCTCGGTGTCCTTGCCAGGGCCACCCTGGGTGGTGGCCTCGATGATCGCGAAGGTATCGAAGAACGCGTACACCACGTTGACCACCAGCAGGAAGAAGGTGGTCGGCGACAGCAGCGGAAACACGATCGAGAAAAAGCGCCGCACCGGGCCGGCGCCGTCGATCGCCGCCGCCTCGATCAGCGATTTCGGGATCGACTGCATGCCGGCCAGGAAGAACAGGAAGTTGTAGCTGATCTGCTTCCAGACCGCGGCGATCACGATCAGCAGCATCGCGTGGTTCGGATTGAGGATGTGGTTCCATTCGATGCCGATCTTGCGCAGCGCATGCGCGATGATTCCCAGCGTCGGGCTCAGCATGAACATCCACAGCACACCGACCACCACCGGCGACACCGCGTACGGCCAGATCAGGAAGGTGCGGTAGAAGGCCGACCCGCGCACCACGCGGTCGGCAAACGCCGCCAGCACCAACGACAGCGACAGCCCGAAGAAGGCCACCAGCACCGAAAAGATCGCGGTGGTCTTGAACGACTGCAAGTAGGACGGATCGTCCAGCAGCGTGCGGAAATTCTCCAGGCCAACGAACTGCGACGACACGCCGAACGCGTCCTGCAGCAATACCGATTGATACAGCGCCTGCACCGCCGGCCAGAAGAAAAACACCAGCGTCACCGCGATCTGCGGCGCCACCAGCGCATACGGCAGCCAGGCCGATTTGAAACGGGCGCGCTTTTCCATGAAGTGTCGGACGAATACGGAAAAATCCGGCGCCAGGCCGTACAGGACGGCTCTGGCGCCAGTGAAATGCGGATGGATATGGCCCGGCGCTGCCGGGCCGCCCAAGGAATGTTACTTGTTCGCCCGCTGGAAGCGCACCAGCAAGTCGTCGCCGCGCTTGACCGCGGAATCGAGCGCTTCCTTGGCGCTCTTCTTGCCGGCCCAGACGTTTTCCAGCTCTTCGTCGATCACGGTGCGGATCTGGACGAAGTTGCCGAGCCGGATGCCGCGCGACTTGTCGGTGGTCTTGACGATCATCTGCTGCACCGAAACGTCGGTG
>JBAUJK010000332.1:0-6894 GCA_049683695.1 Burkholderiaceae bacterium | reverse complement strand
CGCCGCCAGCGGCAGCGGCTGCGCCTCGGTCAGCAGCACCAGCAGCTGCCGGTAGCGCCCAAGCCCGGCCAGCGGCTCGCACAGGATCTGCGCGAAGCTGCCGCTGGCCTTCGATTCGATGCGGATCACGCGCGCCACCGCCAGCCCGGCCGGGTAGACGCCGTCGATGCCGGAGGTCACCAGCACGTCGCCGTTCTGGATATCGGCATTGGCCACCATGAAGCGCAGCTCCAGCAGGCCGGACTGGCCGCGGCCGTAGGCGACGCTGCGCAGGCCGTTGCGCAGCACCTGCACCGGAATCGCCTGGTCCTTGTCGGTCAACAGGCTGACTTCGGCGGTGAACGGGAACACGCGCGTCACCTGGCCAACCACGCCGTCATCGTCGATCACCGGCTGGCCGGGCGCGACGCCCTGGCGGCTGCCGCGATCGAGCACGATCTTGCGGGTGAACGGGTCGCGCGTGTCATACAGGATTTCGGAAGTCACCGACGGCACCGCCAGCTGGTCGCGGATACCGAGCAGCTGGCGCAGCTTGCGGTTTTCGCCGGCCAGGAACTGCGCCTGCTGCAGCGCGCGCGCATTCTCGGCTGCCTGCCGCCGCAACTCGGCGTTTTCCCGTTCCAGCCGGGTTTGCGAGGTGAAGTAGCCGCCGACCGCATACAGCGCGTCGCGCGGCAGCAGTGCCACCGCCTGCAGCGGATAGAGCGCGGTGCCGAGCAGTTGCCGCAATACCGCCAGCGACTGCATGCGGGCGTCGACCGCCAGCAGCGCGATCGCGATCAGGGCGAAAAACACCACCTTGGCCCGGGCCGAAGCACCTTGCTTGAACAGCGGCGGGGGACTACTGAATTCCATTTAGCTTCTTGCGTTGCGCGCGGAATGCGCCGCCGCCGGCGGCCGTGTTGCGGCGGTCGATGCTGCGGACGGAGCCAGGCGCAGCATCGGCGGTGATTACTCGTAGGAGAAGATCGAGCCGAGCTTGTCCATGCGCTCCAGCGCCATGCCGGAGCCGCGCACCACGCAAGTCAGCGGGTCCTCGGCGACGATCACCGGCAGCCCGGTCTCTTCCATCAGCAGGCGGTCGAGGTCGCGCAGCAGCGCGCCGCCGCCGGTCAGCATCATGCCCTTCTCGGCGATGTCGGCGCCCAGTTCCGGCGGCGTCTGCTCGAGCGCGGTCTTGACTGCCGACACGATGCCGTTCAGCGGTTCGGTCAGCGCTTCCAGGATTTCGTTGCTGGAGATGGTGAACGAGCGCGGGATGCCTTCCGACAGGTTGCGGCCCTTGACTTCCATTTCCTTGACCTCGGAGCCGGGGAAGGCGGAGCCGATTTCCTTCTTGATCGCCTCGGCGGTCTGCTCGCCGACCAGCATGCCGTAGTTGCGGCGGATGTAGTTGACGATGGCATCGTCGAAGCGGTCGCCGCCGACCCGGATCGAGCCCTTGTAGACCATGCCGCCGAGCGAAATGATGCCGACCTCGGTGGTGCCGCCGCCGATGTCGACCACCATCGAACCGGTGGCGTCGGCCACCGGCAGGCCGGCGCCGATCGCCGCCGCCATCGGCTCCTCGATCAGGTAGACCTGCGAAGCGCCGGCGCCGAGCGCCGATTCGCGGATCGCACGCCGCTCGACCTGGGTCGAGCCGCACGGCACGCAGATGATGATGCGCGGGCTCGGCCGGAACAGCTTGGAGTCGTGCACCATGCGGATGAACTGCTTCAGCATCTGCTCGGTGACGGTGAAATCGGCGATCACGCCATCCTTCATCGGCCGGATCGCCTCGATATTGCCGGGTACCTTGCCCAGCATCTGCTTGGCGTCCTTGCCGACCGCCATGATGGTCTTCTTGCCGTTGGGGCCGCCCTGTTCCCGGATCGCCACCACCGACGGCTCGTCCAGCACGATGCCGGAGGCTCGCACGTAGATCAGCGTATTGGCCGTCCCCAGGTCGATCGCCAGGTCGTTCGAAAAATAGCTGCGTAAAAATCCAAACATGAATTAGTCCATTCAATTCCGGGATGAAGCCAAACGCCCCGCCCTGCGGGCAAGATCGGCACGCCACAAACGCACGCGGCACTCGGTCGCCGAACCGGCAAAAACCTGCCGCCGGAAACGGTGCTCTGCTTGCGAAAAACCGGGAAAACGGGATGACAACTCTGTGGAAACCGGCGGGCGAAATCGCCGGAGCCCTGATCGAAACGCCCGTCCGGCGCCGCCCCGATCCCGCTGCGCCGGCGGCCCGCACATCCGCGCCCGCCAAGTATTAGCCCCGCATTCTACCTTATAATCTGCAGGGATTTGGCGGGATATCTCCTCTAAAATTCCGGCTCGATTGAAGACTTTGACAAGTTTTTGTCGGCATTAAAGCGCTATTGATCACTTTTGCCAACGCCCCCCACGGGCGCCACCCAACCATGTCCCTGCAGCTTTCCGACGTCAAACGCCTCGCCACCCTGGCGCAACTCGAGCTGAGCGAGGCCCAGGCGGCAGCCACGCTGGGCAAGCTCAACGACATCTTCGCGCTGGTCGAGCAAATGAAGGCGGTCGACACCGCCGGCGTCGAGCCGCTCAGCCACCCGATCGCGCTGTTCCAGCCGCAGCTGGCGCTGCGCCTGCGCGACGACGAAGTGACCGAGCCGGACCGGCGCGACGATTACCAGCGTAATGCGCCCGCAGTCGCGGACGGCCTGTACCTGGTGCCGAAAGTGATCGAATAGGCAGCATCCTGCCTCCGCCACCCTGCCCTGTCCGTTTTCGCTCCCGCCCGCGCAACCCCCGGTAACCGAAGCCCAGCCCATGCACACCCAATCCCTTCGCCAATTGTCGACGCTGCTGCAGTCGCGCCAGATTTCGGCCGCCGAGCTGGCGCGCCAGTTCCTCGACCGCATCGGTGCCAGCGACCTGAACGCCTTCCTGCATGTCGATCCGGAACTGACGCTGCGGCAGGCGCAGGCAGCCGACACCCGGCTGGCGCAAGGCGACGCGCCGCCGCTGACCGGCATCCCGGTCGCGCACAAGGACCTGTTCGTCACGCGCGACTGGCGCACCACGGCCGCCTCGAAGATGCTGGAAAACTACGTCAGCCCGTTCGACGCCGCCGTGGTCGAGCGCCTGAACCGGGCCGGCATGGTCACGCTCGGCAAGCTGAACTGCGACGAATTCGCGATGGGCTCGACCAACGAAAGCTCGTTTTTCGGCGCGGTCCGCAATCCGTGGGACGAGCGCGCGATCCCCGGCGGCTCGTCCGGCGGCTCGGCGGCGGCGGTGGCGGCGCGCCTGACGCCGGCCGCCACCGGCACCGACACCGGCGGCTCGATCCGCCAGCCGGCCGCGCACTGCGGCGTCACCGGCATCAAGCCGACCTACGGCAGCGTGTCGCGCTTCGGCATGATCGCGTTCGCGTCGTCGCTCGACCAGGGCGGCCCGATCGCCGGCAGCGCCGAGGATTGCGCGCTGCTGCTGAACGCGATGGTCGGCTTCGACGCGCGCGACTCCACCAGCGTCGAGCGCAGCAGCGAGGATTTCACCGGCGGCCTGGACGACGAGCTGACGGGACTCAAAATCGGCGTACCGCGCGAATATTTCGGCGAGGGCCTGGCCGCCGACGTGGAAAGTGCGGTGCGCGCGGCGCTGGCCGAATACGAAAAAATGGGCGCCACGCTGGTCGACATTTCGCTGCCGAACACCGCGCTGTCGATCCCGGCCTACTACGTGATCGCGCCGGCGGAGGCGTCGTCGAACCTGTCGCGCTTCGACGGCGTGCGCTACGGCCACCGCGCCAGCCACTACGACGACCTGGCGCAGATGTACCGCAAGACGCGCGCCGAAGGCTTCGGCGACGAGGTCAAGCGCCGCATCCTGGTCGGCGCCTACGTGCTGTCGCACGGCTACTACGATGCCTACTACTTGCAGGCGCAGCGCATCCGGCGCCTGATCGCGCAGGATTTCCAGAACGCGTTCGCCCAGTGCGACGTCATCATGGGGCCGGTGGCACCGACCGTGGCCTGGGACCTGGGCGCCAAGGCCGACGATCCGGTCGCCAACTACCTGGCCGACATCTTCACGCTGTCCACGAGCCTGGCCGGCCTGCCGGGCATGTCGATCCCGTGCGGCTTCGGCGGCGAAAACGGCCGGCGTCCGGTCGGCCTGCAACTGATCGGCAATTACTTCGCCGAGCGCAAGCTCCTGAACGTCGCGCACCGCTACCAGCGCGCGACCGACTGGCACCTGCGGCGGCCGGGCGCATGAAATACGGCATCGCGCTAGCTGCCGCAGCCGCCGCGCTGGCGCTGGCCGCGCCGGCCGGCGCGCAGAGGCTGGACACGCGCTTTTCCTGCAGCAGCACCACCACCGAGGACGGCGAGCGCGTGATCTACAGCGACGTCGGCGAGGCGCACCTGAACGGCAACCGGATCGAGAGCTTCCGCTGGGAGTCGTCGCTGTTCCGGCCGACCTACGGCTTCGACTGCAGTATCGACGACGGCGACGGCCTGCAGGCGGAACTGATGCAGGGAATGGAGCGCGACGCCTGGCGCATCACGCTGCGCGACGCCCGCGCGGCGCGCGCCGCACGCGGCTACGACTTCGAACGCGGCCTGAACTGCAGCATCCGGCTGGAACGTCGCGGCGACACGCTGGCGGTCAAGCCGAGTTGCCCGGCAATGTGCGGCTCGCGCGCCAATTTCACGGACTTGACGGTGGACTTGAAGACCGGCACCTGCCATTACGCCGATTGAAGCGGCAGCAGGACTGAATCAACAGCAGCACCGAAACAACAGCAAGCGGGGAAATCATGCAGTGGGAAGTCGTCATCGGTCTGGAAACGCACGCGCAGCTCACGACCCAATCGAAAATCTTTTCCGGCGCGCCGATCCGCTTCGGCGCCGCGCCCAACACGCAGGCCTGCCCGGTCGATCTGGCGCTGCCCGGCGTGCTGCCGGTCTTGAACCGCGGCGCGGTCGAGCGCGCGATCCAGTTCGGGCTGGCGATCGGCGCCACCATCGCGCCGCGCTCGGTGTTCGCCCGCAAGAACTACTTCTACCCCGACCTGCCGAAGGGCTACCAGATCAGCCAGTTCGAGATTCCGGTGGTGCAGGGCGGCAGCATCTCGTACCTTCTGGAACAGGACGGCAAGACGATCGAAAAGACCGTGCGGCTGACGCGCGCCCATTTGGAGGAGGACGCCGGCAAATCGCTGCACGAGGACTACCACGGCATGACCGGCATCGACCTGAACCGCGCCGGCACGCCACTCTTGGAAATCGTCACCGAACCGGACATGCGGAGCGCCGCCGAGGCGGTTGCCTATGCGAAGGCGCTGCACGCGCTGGTGACCTGGCTCGGGATCTGCGACGGCAACATGCAGGAGGGCTCGTTCCGCTGCGACGCCAACGTTTCGGTGCGGCTGCTCGGCCAACAGGAATTCGGCACCCGCTGCGAAATCAAGAACCTGAATTCCTTCCGCTTCATGGAAGACGCGATCAACTATGAAGTGCGGCGCCAGATCGAGCTGATCGAGGACGGCGGCCGCGTGGTGCAGGCGACCCGGCTGTACGATCCGGACCGGAAGGAAACGCGGGCGATGCGCAGCAAGGAGGACGCCCAGGATTACCGTTACTTCCCCGACCCGGACCTGCCGCCGCTGGCGATCGCGGCGGAATGGGTGGAGCGGGTACGCGCCGCGATGCCGGAGCTGCCGGGCGCGATGCGCGCGCGCTTCGTGCGCGACTACGGCCTGCCGGAATACGACGCCGCGGTGCTGACGCAGTCGAAGGGAATGGCCGCCTACTTCGAGGCGGTGGTGGCGCAAGCCGGCCGCGAGCAGGCGAAACCGGCCGCCAACTGGCTGATGGGCGACGTGTCGTCGACGCTGAACCGCGAAGGGGTCGACATCGCCGCCGCGCCGGTGCAGGCCGCACAGCTGGCGCTGCTGCTGCAGCGGATCGCCGACGGCACCATTTCCAACAAGATCGCCAAGGAAGTGTTCGCGGCGATGTGGGAAGCGAAGTCCGATCAGCCGGGGCTGGCCGATACCATCATCGAAGCCAAGGGCCTGAAGCAGATTTCCGACACCGGCGCACTGGAAAAGATCGTCGACGAGGTGCTGGCGGCAAATGCCAAGTCGGTCGAGGAATTCCGCTCCGGCAAGGAAAAGGCCTTCAACGCGCTGATCGGGCAGGCGATGAAGGCAACCCGCGGCAAGGCCAATCCGGCGCAGCTGACCGAACTGCTGAAGAAGAAGCTGACCGCCTGACGCCGGCGGCGCGCGGCATTGACCGGCGCCGCCCGCCCCCTCCCCATCTCCCACGCCGGAGGCACCGCGCCGGCACTGACCGCGACGCGGCCATTCGATATCGTCCGTGCCGCCGTGATTCTCGGACAGCCGCAGCCGACGGCGCAATCATGGCGCCGGCGTTCAGCGGCTGGCCAGTCCGCGAATCCAGCCGTCGAAGCGGCTGATGTCGTCGGCGCCGGTGTAGTCGGCCAGGCGCCGATGGCGCTGCCATTCGCGCTCGCGGTAGGCGCGCGGCGCCAGCCCGTATGCCTGCTTGAACAGGCGATTGAACGAGGCGGCGCTGGCGAAGCCGAGCCGCTCGGCGAGCTCGCCGATGCGGCGATGTTCCTGCGGGTCGAGCAGCGCGCGCCGTATCCTTTCCAGTCGGCAGCGCTGGATGTAGGCGGCGACGCCGTCGAGCGGCTGGAAGGCGCGGTACAGCGAGGTCCGCGACACCCGCAGCGCCTCGCAGATTGCGTCCGGCGTGCAGGCGTCGCTGTCCAGATGCCGGTGGATATGGCGCCGCGCCCGCTGCAGCAGAGCTTCCGACAGCGCGCCGTTGGCCGCCGGCGGCAGACCGGCGGGCGGCGTCAGCAGCGCCGCCAGCAGTTCGACCGTAC
>JBAUJK010000331.1:0-8786 GCA_049683695.1 Burkholderiaceae bacterium | reverse complement strand
GGCAGCGGCGAGACCGCTGCCCTGCTGCAGGCGCTGCGCGACCTGAGCGCAATGATGTTCCGGATCGTCGGCGAAGTCCGCTCCGGCACCACGACGATCGCCAGCACTTCGGGCCAGATCAAATCCGACAACGCCGCGTTGGCGGCGCGCACCGAGGCGCAGGCCAGCTCGCTGGAAGAAACCGCCTCTGCGATGGAACAGCTGACCTCGACTGTCAAGCAGAACGCCGAAAACGCGCACCAGGCCAGCGAACTGGCGGAAGCCGCCTCCGACACCGCGACCAAGGGCGGCAGCGTGGTGGCGCAGGTGGTCGACACCATGGGCTCGATCCGGGAAAGCTCGAAGAAGATCGTCGACATCATCGGCGTCATCGACGGGATTGCGTTCCAGACCAACATCCTGGCGCTGAACGCGGCGGTGGAAGCGGCGCGGGCGGGTGAGCAAGGCCGAGGCTTCGCGGTGGTGGCGGCCGAAGTACGCAGCCTGGCGCAGCGCTCGGCCGCGGCCGCGAAGGAAATCAAGCTGCTGATCGACGATTCGGTCGGCAAGGTCGAAGCCGGCGGCCGGCTGGTCGACGACGCTGGCCAGACCATGCAGGAAATCGTCGCCGCGGTCGGGCGCGTGACCGACATCATGCGCGAGATTACCGCCGCCAGCCGCGAGCAGAGTGCCGGCATCGAGGAAGTCAACCGCGTGGTCATCCAGATCGACCAGACCACCCAGCAGAACGCCAGCATGGTCGACGACGTCACCAAGCTGGTACAAAACCTGCACGCGCAGGCGGTGTCGCTGTCCGGCGCGGTGGCCGGCTTCAAGCTGGGCACGGCCGAATTCGGCAATGCCGACGACGCGGTGCGGATAGTGAAAAAAGCCGTCGACTTCATGCAGCGCCACGGCCAGGCGCGGATGCTGGAACAGGTCAACCAGTCCGACGCCCGCTTCCGCGACCGCGACCTGTACCTGAGCGTGTACGACGTCGACAGCGCGCAGGTCGCCGCCCATGCGACCAACCCGCGCCTGCTGGGCACCGACATCACCACCGTCAAGGACACCGACGGCCGCTTCTTCGTCAAGGAAATGGCGGCGATCGCCGACCGCGACGGCACCGGCTGGATCGACTACAAGTGGAATCATCCACTGACCGGCGAAACGCTGGTGAAATCGGCGTTCTTCCAAAAGGTCGGCAAGCTGATCATCGCCTGCGGCTGCTACAAGCAGCAGCGCGCCGCGGCGCCACGGCTGGCAGCCTGAGGAAGAGGAAAGCCTTGCCGCACCAAGTTCGGCAAGTTTCTATACATCTGGGTGTATTTTTCAAGCAGCGCGCTTTCTCTCCGGGATGAGCCAATTTTCAGGCATACTCCCCGGTATCAATACAATCTGCAATATCCAGCGTGCCAAAGGCGAACCGGCATCATCGGCCCGCACGCGCTTTTCCCTGGCCACTCTGCCCTGCCTCGGCCACCGCAGCCCGCACTGCCGAATCCCGGTAGGTGGCTACCGCACCGACGACCCGTTTCGAGCGACTGGCGAAAACGGATATATCCAAATTTCTTCTTATTCTTTTCGCCCACACTTCCGCGCTCATAGAATGAAAAATCTATCGATTCCATAGATTTTCTATATTCCATCTCGCGCTGCTTCAGTGCGAAATCCTCGCGGAAGGTCCACCCATGAATACCGATACCAGCCTGTCCAGCGTGCGCCAGCATGCGATCGTCATCGTCGGCGGCGGCGCCGGCGGTACCGCGGTCGCGGCGCGCCTGCGGCGCGCGCGTCCCCAGCTCGACATCGCGGTGATCGATCCGGCCTCCGACCACTATTACCAGCCGGCCTGGACGCTGGTCGGCGGCGGCCAGTACGCCGCCGCGGCCACCCGCCGCGCGCTGCGCGACTGCCTGCCGGCGGGCGTTACCCACATTCCGGCCGGCGTGCGGCAACTGCGGCCGGACCACAAGCAGGTGGTGCTGGAAGATGGTACCCACGTCGGCTACGACTTCCTGGTGGTGGCGGCCGGCATCCAGCTCGACTGGGATGCGATCGACGGCCTGAGCGCCACGCTGGGAAAGAACGGCGTCACCAGCAACTACCGCTACGATCTCGCGCCCTACACCTGGGAATGCGTGCGCCGGTTCGGCGGCGGCACCGCCCTTTTCACCCAGCCCGGCACGCCGCTCAAATGCCCTGGCGCGCCACAAAAGGCGCTGTACCTGGCGGCCGACACCTTCAGGAAGCGCGGCGTCGCCGCCGACGTGCAGTTCTGCACCGCCGGCGGTGCCGTGTTCGGTGTGCCGTTCTATGCACAGGCGCTGGACCAGGTGATGGCGTCCTATGGCGCCAGTGTGCGCTTCGGCCACAATCTGGTGGCGGTCGATGACGCCGCCAAGCTCGCCACCTTCGAGACCACGGTCGACGGCCACAGGCAGCGCACCGAAATCCGCTTCGACATGCTGCACGTGGTGCCGCCACAGAGCGCGCCGGGCTTCATCCGCAACAGCCCGCTGGCCGACGCCAACGGCTGGCTGGAAGTCGACAAGCACAGCCTGCGCCACCTGCGCTATCCGGACGTGTTCGGCCTCGGCGACTGCACCTCGACGCCGAACAGCAAGACCGCCGCCGCGATCAAGAGCCAGGCACCGGTGCTGACGGAAAATCTGCTGCAGGCGATCGACGGCCGCGCCAACGCCGCGCACTACGACGGCTACGCCGCCTGCCCGCTGACCACGTCGGTCGGCAAGGTGATGCTGGCCGAATTCAGCTACGGCGGCGTGGTCGCCCCCAGCTTCGCCGCCGATCCGCGCGTGCCGCGCCGCGCCTACTGGTGGCTGAAGAAGTGGTTCATGCCCTTTCTCTACTGGAACATCATCCTGAAGGGCCGCGACTGGCCGGTGCTGCACCGCACGCGCGAATATCCGGCCGGCGTGCCGTCGGTGCAGCCGTGAGCCTGCATGGAGGAAAGCGCGCCTCACACGGGCGGATTAGGTGAAAATACATACTCTGGCCTGTATTTTCTGATTCGCCCGTGTTACGTGCGGAACTGACCAATTTTTCGCCATACCCCTGTATTCTTACGCAACGGTAGATTGTGAAGTTGCCACTGCGATGCTGCCGTCCCGGACAGGCGGCCGCTGCGTTGCCCATGCGCGGATAAGATGAGCCGTTACCTGGACTTCTCCATCGCCACCGCCATGTCTCCCATCGAAATGCTCCGGCGCTGGGCCGGCTACATCAAGCGCGATGCTCTGATGCTGTGGTTTGCCCGCCGCCATCCGGCCACGCCGCTGGGCAGCAAGCTGCTGTGCGCGCTGGCGGTCGCCTACGCGTTGAGTCCGATCGACCTGATTCCGGATTTCATTCCGCTGCTGGGCTATCTGGACGATCTGCTGGTGCTGCCGGCGCTGATCTGGCTGGCGCGGCGGCTGTTGCCGCAGCAGGTGGTACGCGACTGCCGGCGGCAGGCGGACGAGTGGATCGCGGCGAACAACGCGAAACCGGTCAGCCGCGCCGGTGCGGCGACGATCGTCGTGCTCTGGATCGCCGCGCTGTATCTCGGCTGGCGCTGGTACGCGCGCGCCTGACGCGCATGGCGTCGACAATAAAAAACGCCCGGCGGCACCATGGCCGCAGGGCGTTTTGACGGATGCAGCGATGCTTACTTGGCGTTCATCAGCGCAACGGTGGTGTCGAGCATGCGGTTCGAGAAGCCCCACTCGTTGTCGTACCACGACGACACCTTGACCAGCCGGCCGGACACCTTGGTCAGCGTGGCATCGAAGGTGCTGGAGGCCGGGTTGTGGTTGAAGTCGATCGATACCAGCGGCGCGGTGTTGTATTCCAGGATGCCCTTCAGCGGGCCGCTTTCCGCGGCGGCCTTCATGATGGCGTTGACTTCGTCGACGGTGGTGTCGCGCGCGGCGATGAAGGACAGGTCGACGATCGAGACGTTGATGGTCGGCACGCGGATCGCGTAGCCGTCCAGCTTGCCGTTCAGTTCCGGCATCACCAGGCCGACCGCGGAGGCCGCGCCGGTCTTGGTCGGGATCATGCTCATCGTCGCCGAGCGGGCGCGGCGCAGGTCTTCGTGCATGACGTCGGTCAGCACCTGGTCGTTGGTGTAGGCATGGACCGTGGTCATCAGGCCGTTGACCAGGCCGATCTGGTCGTGCAGCGGCTTGACCAGCGGCGCCAGGCAGTTGGTGGTGCAGGACGCGTTCGAGATCACGGTGTCGGACGCCTTCAGCACGTCGTGGTTGACGCCGTAGACGATGGTGGCGTCGACGTCCTTGCCGCCCGGCGCCGAGATGATGACCTTCTTGGCGCCGCCGGCGATGTGGGCCGACGCCTTTTCCTTGCTGGCGAAGAAGCCGGTGCATTCGAGCACGACGTCGACGTTCAGCGAGCCCCACGGCAGGTTGGCCGGATTGCGCTCGGCGAACACACGGATCTTGTCGCCGTTGACTACCATCGAATCGCCCTCGACCGTGACGGTGCCGGGGAACTTGCCGTGCGCGGTGTCATAGCGGGTCAGATGCGCGTTGTGCTCGGCATTGCCGAGGTCGTTGATGGCGACGATCTGGATCTGGTCCTTGAACTTGCCGCCTTCATAATGCGCGCGAAGGATGTTGCGGCCGATACGGCCGTAGCCGTTGATTGCTACACGAATGGTCATGGAAAACTCCTGAAGATAAGCCAACAAAGAAACCGGGAAACCACCTGGCCTTGCGATCAAGTATGTCATCGCGGCCGCGGCGGCTATCCATCGAAATCAAGCATTCGTATTGCCGGCCGTCATTCCGGCCGCGCCGCCGTCGTCAGGCCAGCACCGACCGGACCGCGGCGGCGACGCGTTCGACAGTAAAGCCAAAATGTTTGAACAGCACGCCAGCCGGCGCCGATTCGCCGAAGCTGTCGATGCCGACCACCGCGCCTTCCAGGCCGACGTACTTGTGCCAGAAATCGGTGACGCCGGCTTCCACCGCCACCCGCGGCAGGCCCGGCGTCAGCACCGACGCCTTCCAGCCGGCGTCCTGGCGGTCGAACACGTCGGTCGACGGCATCGACACCACGCGTACCGCGATGCCCTCGGCGCCCAGTTGCTCGGCGGCCTTGACCGCCAGCTCGACCTCGGAGCCGGTGGCGATCAGGATCGCGCGCGCATCCTTGGCGTCCTTCAGCACGTAGCCGCCGCGATGAATGTGGGTGATCTGCTCCGGCGTGCGTTCCTGGTACTGCAGGTTCTGGCGCGAAAAGATCAGTGTCGACGGCCCGTGGCGGCGCGTGACCGCGTGCGACCAGGCGACCGCCGACTCCACCGTATCGCACGGACGCCAATTGTCCAGGTCCGGGATCAGGCGCAGGCTGGACACGTGCTCGACCGACTGGTGGGTCGGGCCGTCTTCGCCGAGGCCGATCGAATCGTGCGTGAACACGAAGATCGAGCGGATCTTCATCAGCGCCGCCATCCGCAGCGCGTTACGGCTGTAGTCGGAGAAGGTCAGGAAGGTGGCGCCGAACGGGATGAAGCCGCCGTGCAGCGCGATGCCGTTGACGATCGCGCTCATGCCGAATTCGCGCACACCGTAGTTGATGTGGTTGCCGGGCTTGTTGGCGCGCACCGCGACCGACTCCTTCCAGTTGGTCAGGTTGGAGCCGGTCAGGTCGGCCGAGCCGCCGAGGAACTCCGGCAACACTTGCGCCAATGCCTGGATCGCGTTCTGGCTGGCCTTGCGGGTGGCGATGTTTTCCTTCTTTTCAACGCAGGCGGCGATGTAGGCGTGCACGGTGTCGGCGAAATTGGCCGGCAGTTCGCCCTGCAGCCGGCGCTCCAGCTCGGCCGCGCGCTGCGGGTACTGCGCGCGGTATTGCTGCATGCGGCCGTTCCATTCGGCTTCACGGGCGGCGCCGGCAGCCTTCGCATCCCAGGCGGCATAGACGTCGGCCGGAACTTCGAACGGCGGATACGGCCAGCCGAGCGCTTCGCGGGTGGCGGCGATTTCCTTGTCGCCGAGCGCGGCGCCATGCACCTTGTCGGTTCCCTGCATGGTCGGCGCGCCGCGGCCGATCACGGTCTTGCAGCAGATCAGGGTCGGCTTGCCGGCCGCCTTGGCACGTGCGATCGCGCCATCGACGTCGTCGACATTGTGGCCGTCGACATCGGCGATCACGTTCCAGCCGTAGGCTTCGAAGCGCTTCGGCGTGTCGTCGCGGAACCAGCCTTCGACCTGGCCGTCGATCGAGATGCCGTTGTCGTCGTACAGCACGATCAGCTTGCCCAGGCCCAGCGTGCCGGCCAGCGAGCAAACTTCATGCGAAATGCCTTCCATCAGGCAGCCGTCGCCGACGAACACGTAGGTGTAGTGGTCGACCACCTTCAAGTCGGGCTGGTTGAATTCCGCCGCCAGCAGTTCCTCGGCCAGTGCCATGCCGACCGCGTTCGCCAGCCCCTGGCCGAGCGGGCCGGTGGTGGTTTCGATACCGGGCGTGACGTGTACTTCCGGATGGCCCGGCGTCTTCGAGCCGAGCTGGCGGAAATTGCGGATTTCCTCCATCGACAGGTCGTAGCCGGTCAGGTGCAGCAGCGCATATTGCAGCATCGAGCCGTGGCCGTTGGACAGCACGAAGCGGTCGCGGTCGGACCAGTGCGGATTGGCCGGGTTGTGCCGGTAGTGGCGCGTCCACAGCGCCACCGCGATCTCCGCCATCCCCATCGGCATGCCCGGATGCCCGGAATTGGCCTTTTGCACTGCGTCCATTGCCAGCGCGCGGATCGCATTGGCCATCTTGGTGGTGGGAAGCGAGGATGTCATGTCGTTCAGATAAGGGGTGCGCGCGGAAAGCGGCGAATACGAGGGAAGAAAGCCCGATATTTTACCAGAGCGGGTTTGCGGATTTAAAATTGACGCCCCGCCAACAGCAGCGGCGCCCTGGCGCCGCGCGTCCGATGCCCTCATGCCGCGCTTTTACTGCCCCCAGCCGCTGACGATCGGCGCCGCGATCGAACTGCCGCCGCCGGTCGCCCACCATCTGCTGGTATTGCGCACGGCGATCGGCAGCCGCATCACGCTGTTCAACGGCACTGGCGGCGAATACACCGCGATCCTGACCGCGCTCGACCGGAAGCGCGGCATGGCCGACATCAAGACCTTCTCGCCGCGCGAAGCCGAATTGCCGTACGCGGTCAAGCTGGTGCAGGGACTGCCGGAAGCCGCCAAGATGGACTGGATCATCGAGAAGGCGGTCGAACTGGGCGCGGCGGCGATCCAGCCGCTGGCGGCGCAGCGCTCGGTGGTACGGCTGTCGGCCGAGCGCGCCGAAAGGAAGATGACGCACTGGCAGGCGATCGTGATCGCCGCCGCCGAACAGAGCGGCCGCAACCGGCTGGCGCACCTGGCCGAGCCGCTGTCCTTCGGCGACTGGGCGGCGCAGCGCGACCTGCACCTGCGCGTGCTGCTGTCGCCGCGCGCCGAGCGCTCGCTGTCGGAATGGGCGCGCCACCACCCGCCGCAACCGCTGTCGCTGGCGGTCGGCCCCGAGGGCGGCTTTACCACTGCCGAAGAAGACAGCGCCGCCGCCAACGGCGTGCTGCTGCTGTCGATCGGCACGCGCGTGCTGCGCACCGAAACCGCCGGACTGGCGGCACTGGCGGCGCTGAATGCGCTATGGGGCGAGATGTAGCTGCCGCCGTTTATATACTCCCCACATCACCACATCACACCGGGTGCAAATTGGCCGTCTCATCGGCATACTCCCAAGAGCTCGTTATGGCGCACGGCGCGCGCCGGCGACCGTCGCCGAAATCCGCGACAATTGCGGGCATGCAATGGCTGCGCCGACTCTTCCACCGCGACCGACCGCAGATCCCCGCCGCGCTGTGGCAGGACTGCGTCGCCGGCCTGCCGTTCCTGCAGCGGCTGACCGCGCCGGAACTGCAGCGGCTGCGGCAGCTGTGCGAAACGCTGCTGCACAAGAAAACCTTCACCGGCGCCGCCGGCTTCGAGCTGGACGACCGCGTCGCGGTGTCGATCGCGGCCCAGGCCAGCCTGCCGATCCTGAACCTGACGCCGGACCTGTACCGCGACATGGCCGGCGTGATCGTCTATCCGTCGCAGTTCATCGTGCCGCAGTCGGAAATCGACGAAGCCGGCGTGCTGCACGAATGGCACGAGCCGATTTCCGGCGAGGCGGTCGATGCCGGCGGCGCCGTGATCCTGTCCTGGGAAGACGTCGAGGAGCGGGACGCGCCCGGCTACAACGTGGTGATCCACGAGTTCGCGCACAAGATCGACATGGGCGACGGCCACGCCAACGGCCGCCCGCCGTTCCTGCCGGCCTATCACGCCGGGCTGTCGGCGGCCGGCTGGCAGCGCGCGTTCGCCGCCGCCTACGACGACTTCGCGCGGCGCGTCGACGCGCTGGAAGCGGCGCTGCCGCCTGGCTTCGACGATCACAACCCGCGGCACGCCGAGCTGTACGATGCGCTGTGCGCGGAGCTGCCGCTGGACCCGTACGCGGCCAGCCATCCGGCCGAGTTCTTCGCGGTGGCGTCGGAAGCCTTCTTTGTCCTGCCGCAACCCCTGGCCGCCGCCTATCCCGAGGTTTACCGGCTGCTGGCCGGCTATTACCGGCAAGACCCGCTGGCCGGCCAGGCACCGGCCGGCGCCGGGGGCGGCATATGAAAGCATCTATAATTCAAGGTTTTGCGGCGGTCCCGGCCGCATTTTCCTGAAACCGACCGGCAATGAAGGTATTTCGCGGACTTCCCAACCCGGCTTCGCGCGCACCGTGCGCGC
>JBAUJK010000330.1:0-4070 GCA_049683695.1 Burkholderiaceae bacterium | reverse complement strand
CAGGACGGCCTCGACGGCGAACGCTGACCGCCTGCCGTCATGTCCGCCCGGCAGTCCGGCGCGGACTTCTCCTTCCTACTGACAAAGGAATTGCGATGATCGATCTGCGCAGCGATACCGTGACGCGTCCTTCCGCCGCGATGAAGGCGGCGATGGTCGCCGCCGAACTGGGCGACGACGTCTGGGGCGACGATCCCACCGTCAACCGTCTGCAGCAGGTGATGGCCGAACGCTGCAGCAAGGAAGCCGCGCTGTTCTTCCCGAGCGGCACGCAAAGCAACCTGGCGGCACTGATGGCGCATTGCCAACGCGGCGACGAGTACATCGTCGGCCAGCAGGCACATACCTACAAGTTCGAGGGCGGCGGTGCCGCAGTGCTGGGCTCGATCCAGCCGCAGCCGCTGGAGAACGCCGCCGACGGCAGCATTCCGCTCGACAAGATCGAAGCGGCGATCAAGCCGATCGATGACCACTTCGCGCGCACGCGCCTGTTGGCGCTGGAAAACACCATCGGCGGCAAGGTGCTGCCGCCGGCTTACCTGCAGGCGGCGCAGCAACTGGCGTGCGCCAAGGGCCTGGCGCTGCATCTGGACGGCGCGCGCGTGGCCAACGCAGCGGTGGCGCAGGGGATTTCGCTGGAACAGGCCTGCGCCGGTTTCGACACGGTGTCGATCTGCCTGTCCAAGGGCTTGGGCGCACCGGCCGGCGCGGTACTGGTCGGCAGCGCCGAACTGGTCGCGCGCGCGCGGCGCTGGCGCAAGATTTTGGGCGGCGGCATGCGCCAGTCCGGCATGCTGGCGGCGGCCGGCCTGTATGCACTGGAGCACAATGTCGCGCGGCTGGCCGAGGACCATGACAACGCCGCCGCGCTGGCCGCCGGTCTAGCCGCCATCGGCGAACTGGAAGTGACCAGCGCCGCCACCAACATGGTGTTCGTCAAGGTGCCAGCCACTGCCTGCGCGGCGCTGGAAGCGCATCTGAAAGAGCGCGGCATCCTGACCCAGATTGGCCCGGTCAGCCGCTTCGTCACCCATCTGGACGTCGCCGCCGCCGACATCGCCACGGTGCTGGCAGCGTGCCGCGACTTCTTCGCCGGTGCCGCCGCGCCGCAGTCGACAGCGACCGCGGCCGCCACCGCATCGCGCTATGCCTGAGGAACCATCATGCTGCTGATGATCGACAACTACGATTCGTTCACCTACAACCTGGTGCAGTATTTCGGCAAGCTGGGCGCCGACGTGCGCACCTTCCGCAACGACGAAATCACGCTGGAGCAGGTGGCCGAGCTGCAGCCGCAGCACATCTGCATTTCGCCCGGCCCCTGCACCCCGCACGAAGCCGGCATCTCCGTGCCGCTGCTGCAGCAGTTCGCCGGCAAGATCCCGATCCTCGGCGTCTGCCTCGGCCACCAGAGCATCGGCGCCGCATTCGGCGGCAAGGTGGTGCGCGCCAAGGAAATCATGCACGGCAAGGTGTCGGCGATCGCGCATACCGGGGTCGGCGTATTTGCCGGTTTGCCCAGCCCGTTCACCGTGACCCGCTACCATTCGCTGGCGATCGAGCGGGCGTCGCTGCCGGCCTGCCTGGAAGTCACCGCATGGACCGACGACGGCGAAATCATGGGTGTGCGCCACCGCGAGTTCGACATCGAGGGTGTGCAGTTCCACCCGGAATCGATCCTGTCCGAACACGGCCATGCGCTGCTGCAGAACTTCCTCGCCGGGCGCCGCTAAGCGCCGCCGCCCCGCTCCACCAATCCAAAGGAAACCACATCATGTCGATCACCCCGCAGGAAGCGTTGTTGCGCTGCATCGAACACCGCGAAATCTTCCACGATGAAATGCTGTCGCTGTTCCGCCGCATCATGAGCGGCGAAATGTCGCCGGTGCTGATCGCGGCGCTGACCATGGGCCTGCGCGTGAAGAAGGAAACCATCGGCGAGATCGCCGCCGCCGCCCAGGTGATGCGCGAATTCGCGACCAAGGTGCCGATGGCCGACACCAGCCGCCTGCTCGATATCGTCGGCACCGGCGGCGACGGCGCCAACACCTTCAACATCTCGACCGCCAGCATGTTCGTCGCCGCCGCCGCCGGCGTGCGCGTGGCCAAGCACGGCGGTCGCAGCGTGTCGTCGTCGTCCGGCAGCGCCGACGTGCTGGAGGCACTCGGCGCCAACATCAACCTGACGCCGGAACAGGTGGCGCAATCGATCGCGCAAAGCGGCATCGGCTTCATGTACGCGCCGAACCACCACGCGGCGATGAAGCATGCCGGTGCGGTGCGCAAGGAGCTCGGCGTGCGCACCATCTTCAACATCCTCGGGCCCCTGACCAATCCGGCCGGCGCGCCGCACATCCTGATGGGCGTATTCCACCCGGACCTAGTCGGCATCCAGGTGCGCGTGCTGGAGCGCCTGGGCGCCACGCGGGCGCTGGTGGTGTGGGGGCGCGACAATCTCGATGAAGTCTCGCTCGGCGCCGGCACACTAGTCGGCGAGCTGATCGACGGCAAGATCCGCGAATATGAAATCCATCCGGAAGACTTCGGCCTGCAGATGTCGGCCACCCGCAACCTGAAGGTCGACGGCGCCGCCGAATCGAAACAGAAGCTGCTGGAGGCGCTCGACAACCAGCCCGGCCCGGTGCGCGACATCGTGGCGCTGAACGCCGCCACCGCGCTGTATGCGGCCGGCGCCGCCGCCTCCATCGCCGAGGGACTGGAGCGCGCGCGCGAAGCGCTGGGCTCGGGTGCGGCGCGCGCGCGCATGGAGCAGTTCGTGCGCGTGACGCAGCAACTCGGCACCGCCGCCGCATAAGGAGCAAGCAATGGCCGACGTCCTGCAAAAGATCCTGGCGGTGAAAACCGATGAAGTGGCGGCCGCCAAAAAGGTGCGCGACCTGCCGAGCCTGCGCCGCGAAGCGGAGTACGGGCTGGCGGCCGAACTGGCGCCGCGCGGCTTCGAGGCGGCGCTGCGGCAAAAAATCGCCACCGGCGGCGCCGGCGTGATCGCCGAAGTGAAGAAGGCCTCGCCGTCGAAAGGCGTGCTGCGCGCCGACTTCGATCCGGCGGCGATCGCCGCCGACTATGCCGCCCACGGCGCCGCCTGCCTGTCGGTGCTGACCGACGTCCCCTTCTTCCAGGGCGCGCCGGAATACCTGCAGCGGGCGCGCGCCGCCTGTGATCTGCCGGCGCTGCGCAAGGATTTCATGATCGATCCGTACCAGGTGTATCAGGCGCGCAGCTGGGGCGCCGACTGCATCCTGCTGATCGTCGCCGCGCTTGATCCCGGCCTGATGGCGGAGCTGGAAGCCTGCGCGCTGGAGCTGGGCATGGACGTGCTGGTCGAAGTGCATGACGGCGCCGAGCTGGACGCGGCGCTGCGGCTGAAGTCGTCGCTCTTGGGCATCAACAACCGCAACCTGCGTACCTTCGAGACGTCGCTGCAGAATACGCTGGACCTGCTGCCGCGCATCCCGCCATCGAAGCTGGTGGTGACCGAATCCGGCATTCTGGCACCGGCCGACGTGCACCGCATGCGCGACGCCGGCGTGCATGCGTTCCTGGTCGGCGAAGCCTTCATGCGCGCGCCGCAGCCGGGCGCGGAACTGGCGCGGCTGTTCCAGACGGGATAGGACATGGGCCGTTGTTGGCCCACATACTCCCAACCTATCCATCCCGCACCGGGCGCCAGCCGGCCACTATTTCAACATACTCCCGCTTATCACGAAGCGGCGGCATGCCGCCGCGGCGGTGTATTCATTTGTTCCCGCGCAGCCAGCCGGCGCGCTTTTTCGCCGACGCCGGCACCGCCGTCAGCGTCACCCGCGGAGTATCGTCGGCCGCCAGTTCCACCGTGAATGCGATCAGTTCGTCGCGCCGGAACGCGTGCAGCGTTGCGCGGTCGCCACCGCGGTAGCGCGCCAGCAGCGTTTCCAGGTTGGACGCGGTCACGCGCAGGCCGTCCAGCGCCACCAGCAGGTCGCCTCCGGACAGCCCGGCGCGGTGGGCGGCGCCGCCTTCGTAGACGCTGGCCAGCCGGCAATCGGCGCCGGCCGCCGCGGTGAGTGCGC
>JBAUJK010000329.1:0-7949 GCA_049683695.1 Burkholderiaceae bacterium | reverse complement strand
CTACCTGCATGGGCTCGACCGCGCCCGCTCAACCGGAGAAAACCATGCCCGCATTGCCCTCCCCCGCCGCGCCTTCGTTCGGCACTCCCGCCCACGCGCGGGTGCGCGCGCTGTTCCCCGGCCTGCTGCTGGCGGCGCTGCTGGCAGCCAGCGCGATCGGCCTCGGCCGCATCGACTGGCTGCAGGCGCACGGCCTCTCGCCGCTGACGCTGGCGATCGTGCTTGGCATCGTGGTCGGCAATACGCTGTTTGCGCGCGTGGCCGGGCGCTGCGGCGCCGGCGTCGGCTATGCGAAGCAGGATCTGCTGCGCCTTGGCATCGTGCTGTACGGCTTTCGGCTGACCTTCCAGGACATCGGCCAGGTGGGGCTGGGCGGCGTGCTGGTCGATGCGCTGATGCTGGGCTCGACCTTCGCGCTGGCGGTGCTGCTGGGCACGCGCGTGTTCCGGCTGGAACGCGGCACCGCGATGCTGATCGGCGCCGGCAGCTCGATCTGCGGCGCCGCCGCGGTGATGGCGACCGAGCCGGTGCTGCGCGCGCGCGCCGAACAGGTCACGGTGGCGGTATCCACCGTGGTGGTGTTCGGCACGCTGGCGATCTTCGTCTATCCGCTGCTGTACCGGCTGAACCTGGAATGGCGGCTGTTCGACACCTCGGCCGCCGCCTTCGGCCTGTATGCCGGCTCGACCATCCACGAAGTGGCGCAGGTGGTGGCGGCGGCGCGCGCGCTCGGCCCGGAGGCGGCCGATGCCGCCGTGATCGCGAAGATGGTACGGGTGATGATGCTGGCGCCGTTCCTGCTCGGCCTGTCGGTCTGGCTCGGCCGGAGCGAACGCGGTGAACACGGCACTGCGACGCCGGCGCGACGCGTGACGATTCCGTGGTTCGCGTTCGCCTTCGTCGCGGTTGCCGGCTTCAATTCGCTCGGCTTGCTGCCGCGCCCGCTGCTGGCGGCGATCGGCGACGTCGATACCGCGTTGCTGGCGATGGCGATGGCGGCGCTCGGCCTGTCCACGCATCTATCGGCGGTACGCCGCGCCGGCGTCAAGCCGCTGCTGCTGGCCGGCTTGCTGTTCGCATGGCTGATCGGCGGCGGCGCGCTGATCAACCATGCGCTGGCGGCGTACTGAAGGCATAGCGCGGCGTCAGCTGTGCAATGTGAAAGGCCGCCGGCGGATGCTGCGCCGGCGGCCTGTGTGCGGATACGGACTACGGAATATCTCCGGCCGATTCCAAATCAAAGGGAGTATAGGAAAAATCCGCAGGTGTTACGCCCGGCACAGGCCACAGCCATTGGGAGTATATGTAGCAGTATCGAAACGGCCGGCGGCCGGCGCACGTCGAAATTGCCGCTGCGCCGCTACGCCAGCTTCTGCGTCGCCACCAGCATACCGTCGGCATCGGCATAGATCCAGTCGCCGGGCGCGACTCTGACGCCGGCGATCGTCACCGCCACTTCGCGCTCGCCGGAACCCTTCTTGGCGCTTTTCCTCGGGTGCGTGGCCAGCGCACGCACGCCGATCCGGCAGGCGTTGATTTCTTCCGAATCGCGGATGCAGCCGTCGACGACGATGCCGGCCCAGCCGTTCTTTTCGGCCAGCTGGCCGAGATTGCCGCCGACCAGCGCGCAGCGCCGGCTGCCGCCGCCGTCGACCACCAGCACGCGGCCCTCGCCGGCCGTCTCCAGCGTCGCGCGTACCAGCGTGTTGTCCTCGAACACCTTCAGCGTCGCCGCCGGGCCGCAAAAGCGCGACTGCGCGCCGAACGCGGCGAACACCGGCGGCAGCACCGCCAGCCCGCCGCCGTCCAGCTTGTCCTCGTTGGCGTCGCAAATGTCGCAGGTGGCAAAAGACATGGTTTCTCCGTAACGGGCGAATGATCGAAGCGTCGATTATAAAAGCCCGCCCTGTTACGCCGCCTGCGCCTCCAGTGCATTCTTGCGTGCGGTATCGTTGCCGACCCGGGTCGCGGTCAGGATCGCCAGGAACTGGAAGCCGCCGATCAGGATGAACACCCAGGCCGGGTGGCTGCCATCCATCATCGCGCCGAACAGCAGCGGCGAAATCGCCAGCCCGATGTCGTTGCCCGAATAGACCACGCCGTACACGCGGCCGGTGGCGTTCTTCGGCGCCGCGGCGCGGATCAGCAGGTCGCGCGACGGCCCGGCGACGCCGGCACCGAAGCCGACGCCGCCCATCAGCACCACCGCGAACAGCGCCGGCACCAGCGCGGCCGCGATCAGCATCGCCATCACGCCGGAAGTCGCCAGCGCCAGCGCGATGATGCGTTCCGGCCGATCGAACCTGGATGCGGCGAAGCCGCCGATCACCATGCCGCCGGCCGACGCCAGCATGTAGGCGGTAAAACCGGTGGTGGCCCAGGTCAGCGGCATGCCGTACAGATCGCGCAGGCTGGTCGACGAAAAGCTCTGGATGCCGCCCAGCGCCATCGCGTTGATGACGAAGAAGGCGAAGCACAGCCAGATCGCCGGGCTCTTCAGAAAACCCAGCAGATCGATCGCCGGCGCCTTGCCCTTGGCGGCGCGCGGATCGTGGCCGGCGGCCGGCTCGGTCTGCAGCAGGTCGCGGTAGACCACCATCAGCAGCAGCACCGCGGCCGGGATGAAGGCGGCGGCGAACAGCGCGACGCGCCAGCCGGCGATGCTGGCGATGCCGGCCAGGAAGATCGGCGCCGCCGCCCAGCCGAGGTTGCCGGAAATGCCGTGCACCGAAAACGCATGCCCCAGCCGCTCGCCGGTCACGCGCTTGTTCAGCAGCGTGAAATCGCACGGATGGAACACGCTATTGCCGAGCCCGGCCAGCATCGAGCCGGCCAAGAGCATCGGATAGTTCTGCGCCACCGACAGCACCAGCGCCGACAGCACCAGGCAGCCCATGCCGAAATACAGTACCGAGCGCGCCGACAGACGGTCGACCACGAAGCCGGCCAGCGCCTGGCCGACGCCGGAGACGATGAAAAACACCGTCATCAAAAAGCCCAGTTCCGCGTACGACAGCGCAAACGCGTCCTTCAGCCACGGAAACAGCGGTGCCAGGATCAGGTGGAAAAAATGCGAGACGGCGTGGCCGATGCCGACCAGGCCGATCACTTGTGCATCCTGGCGCAGGCCGGGAACAGCGGTGCTCATGGGTTTCCTTTGAACGACGATGAAAGCGGCGGACCGGCTCGCGGTCCGTGAACGGCCCGCAGCGCGGGCCGGATGGCAGCAGATGCCAGTGTAGGCAAAAAGCCAGCGTCTGTTTTAAGATAAAAAGACAATCTTTATCGAAATTCCGCCAATGCCCGACCATGACCCGGTCCAGCCACTGACCGACACCACGCCGCGCCCGCCCGGCTACGAGCCGGACGGAGAGCGCCCGGTGCGCCTGCTGGCGCGCGACCTGCAGCGCGGCCAGATGCTGGCCGCGCACAGCCACCCGTGGGCGCAGGTGACCTACGCGCTGGAAGGCATCGTGCGCGTGTCGGCCGGCAACCGCAGCTGGATCGTGCCGCCGCTGCGCGCGATCTGGATTCCGCCCGACTTGCGGCACGAAGTCGTCACGCTGGAACAGACCCGGCTGCGCGTGCTGTACATCGACGCCGGCCATGCGCCGTTTTCCGGGCGCGACTGCGAGGTGCTGGACGTGTCGCCGCTGCTGCGCGAACTGATCGTGGCGCTGGCCGCCGGCGATGGCGTCGGCCCCCGCGCGGCGCTGCTGCGCGCGCTGATCCTCGACGAACTCGGCCGGCTGGCGACGCTGCCGATCTGCGTGCCGCTGCCGACCGACAAGCGGCTGCAGGCGCTGTGCCGGATGCTGATCGCCGAGCCGGCCTCGCCGCTGACGCTGGAGCAATGGGCGGCCAAGGTCGGCGCCTCGCCGCGCACGCTGGCGCGACTGTTCGAGCGCGAGCTCGGCATGAGCTTTTCCGGCTGGCGCCAGCAGATGCGGCTGGCGCACGCGGCGCCGCTGATCGCGCGCGGCATGCCGCTGTCGCAGGTCGCGGCCGAACTCGGCTACGCCAACCAGTCGGCGTTTTCGGCGATGTTCAAGAAAACCTTCGGCCAGTCGCCGAGCAGCTTCTTCGCGCCCGGCGGCGGCTGAGCCGCTTCCCGCCCCACCCATGGGTGGCCTGTTGCCGCAGCGCATGTTAATGTCCGGCAATGTCGGCCCGGCTCCGCGCCGAGCATCGATGCCGCCCCGTGTCGCGGGCGCCGGCCGCGTGTTCTTCCATCCACCCTGAAGGAGGAGACTCGATGTACGCCCCGCTGCATACCCAGATCCCGCTCGATTCCGGCGCCGTCGTCAGCGGCTATTGCGATCCCGCCTTCAATGCCGTTGCCGATACCTTCGTGCGCAACTTCCGGCAGTACGGCGAGGTCGGCGCCAGCGTCTGCGTGATCGTCGACGGCCAGAAGGTGGTCGACCTGTGGGGCGGCCATACCGACGCCGGCGGCACCGCGCCATGGCAGCGCGACACCGTGTCGGTGGTGTTCTCCTGTACCAAGGCCGCGACCGCGCTGTGCGCGCAGCTCCTGGCCGACCGCGGCCTGCTCGATCTGGACGCGCCGGTTTCGCGCTACTGGCCGGAATTCGGCTGCAACGGCAAGGAAGACGCCACCGTGCTGATGGCGCTGAACCATACGATCGGCCTGCCGGCGCTGCGCCAGCCGCTGAAAGCCGGCGCCTACCACGACTGGGACTACATGGCCGACTGCCTGGCGCGCGAACAGCCGTTCTGGACGCCCGGCAGCGATACCGGCTACCACCTGATCTCGTTCGGCTGGATCGTCGGCGAAATCGTGCGCCGCGTCTCCGGCAAATCGCTCGGCACCTTCTTCCGGGACGAAATCGCCGGCCCGCTCGGCCTCGACTTCTGGATCGGGCTGCCGGCCGAGCTCGAAGCGCGGGTGGCGCCGGTGATTCCATTCGTGCCCGGCCCCGACACGCCGCCGACCGCCTTCCTGCAGGCGGTGGCGACCGAGCCGGCATCGATCTCGCACCTGGCGCTGATGAACAGCGGCGGCTATTCACCCAACAAGCCGGCCGCGCACGCCGCCGAAATCGGCGGTGGCGGCGGCATCGGCAACGCCCGCGCGCTGGCGCGCATGTTCGAGCCGCTGGCCAACCATGGCGGCATCGGCGGCAAGGCCAGCGCGCCGCGGCTGCTGTCGACCGAGCGCATCAATGCGATGCGCCTGCCGTCGTCGCAGACCGAGCGCGACCGCACGCTGCTGATCCCGACCCGCTTCGCGCAAGGCTTCATGCTGCGCATGGACAACCGCGACCTGCCGTCCGACCAGTCGCTGCGCATCCCGGACGGCGCCTTCGGCCACGTCGGCATGGGCGGCAGCCTGGTGTTTGCCGACCCGGAGCGGCGGCTGTCGTTCGGCTACACGATGAACCGGCTGGGCGGCGGCATCCTGCTGAACGAGCGCGGGCAGAGCCTGGTCGATTCAGTGTATGGTTGCGTCGGCTGAGGCAGCCGCCTAGAGTCCATTCCCCTGGAATACCAATCAAACGGCCCATCCGTGGGCCGGTTGGCAGCGGCATGCCTGTTTGCCAACGTCCTGTCCGGCTGTTGCCTGGGACAGTCTTTCCGTCTCCACTGACATCAAGGACCAACTATTTGCCACCAATGATACGAACGCCTTATTACCTGATCGACAAGAGCCTTCTGCGCGACAAGCTGGAAACGGTGCAGTACGTGCGCCGGCATTCGGGCGCCCGCGTGCTGCTGGCGCTGAAGTGCTTTGCCACCTGGTCGGTATTCGACCTGATGCGCGAATACATGGACGGCACGACCTCGTCGTCGCTGCATGAAGTCAAGCTCGGCTATACCAAGTTCGGCGGCGAGACGCATGCCTACAGCGTGGCTTTCGCCGAGCACGAGATCGAGGAAGTGCTCGACAACTCGGACAAGATCATCTTCAACTCGATCGGCCAGCTACAGCGCTTTGGCGCGCGCGCCGAGCAGCGCGGCCGGCAGATCGGCCTGCGCCTGAATCCGCGCATCAGCGCGTCGAGCTTCGATCTGGCCGACCCGGCGCGTCCGTTCAGCCGGCTGGGCGAGTGGGACATGGCGCGCATCGATGCGGTGGCCGATCGGCTGGACGGCATCATGATCCACAACAATTGCGAGAATCGCGACTTCGAGCGCTTTTCACAGATGCTGACGCAAATCGAACAGCAATTCGGCCCGCTGCTGTCGCGGCTGAAATGGGTCAGCCTGGGCGGCGGCATCCATTTCACCGGGGAAGGCTATCCGCTGGATGACTTCTGCCGGCGCCTGCGCGGCTTTGCCGACAGCCACGGCGTGCAGGTCTACCTGGAGCCCGGCGAAGCGGTGGTCGGCGACACCACCACGCTGGAAGTCTCGGTGCTCGACATTCTCGACAACGGCAAGCAGCTGGCGGTGGTCGACAGCTCGGTCGAAGCCCATATGCTGGATTTGCTGATCTACCGGCTCGAAACCAGGGCGCGGCCGAACCAGGGACCGCACCGGTACCTGATCTGCGGCAAATCCTGCCTGGCCGGCGACGTGTTCGGCGAATCCAGTTTTCCCGAGCCGCTGAAGGTCGGCGACCGCATTTCGCTGCGCGACGCCGGCGGCTACACGATGGTCAAGAAGAACTGGTTCAACGGCGTGCAGATGCCGTCCATCGTCATTCGCGAACTCGACGGCGCGCTGCGCGTCGTACGCGAGTTTTCGTTCCAGGACTACGCGGACAGCCTGTCCTGAACCGTAGATTGATCCCCCTTTGATTGGAGTCCAATGCAATGAAACGCAATGTCCTCATCATCGGCGCGGGTGGAGTAGCCCACGTCGTCGCCCACAAATGCGCCCAGAACAATATCCTGCTGGGCGATATCCATATCGCGTCGCGCACGCTGTCCAAGTGTCGCGCCATCATCGAATCGATCCGCGCCAAGGACGCCCTGCAAGGCCCCGGCCGGCTGGCCGCGCACGCACTCGATGCGCTGGATATCGAAGCCACCAAGGAGCTGATCCGCGCCACCGGCAGCCAGATCGTCATCAACGTCGGCTCGGCCTTCCTCAACATGTCGGTGCTGCAGGCCTGCATCGACACCGGCGCCGCCTACATCGATACCGCGATCCACGAAGATCCGGACAAGGTCTGCGAAGCGCCTCCGTGGTATGCCAACCATGAATGGAAGCGCCGCGAAGCCTGCGAAGCCGCCGGCGTCACCGCCGTGCTCGGCGCCGGCTTCGATCCCGGCGTGGTCAACGCTTATGCGCGCTATGCGGTCGATACCTGGTTCGACCGGGTCGATTCGATCGACATCATCGACGTCAATGCCGGCAGCCACGGCCGCTACTTCGCCACCAACTTCGACCCGGAAATCAACTTCCGCGAATTCACGTCGACCGTCTGGTCCTGGCAGCAGGGGCAATGGCAGGCCAACAAGATGTTCGAGCGGCGCCAGGAATGGGATTTGCCGGTGGTCGGGCGTTCGACCACCTACCTGACCGGGCACGACGAACTGCATTCTCTGTCGCGGCACCTGGACGTGCCCAACATCCGCTTCTGGATGGGATTTGGCGACCACTACATCAACGTGTTCACCGTGCTGAAAAACCTCGGCCTGCTGTCCGAAAAGCCGGTGCGCACCGCCGAGGGCCTGGAAGTGGTGCCGTTGAAAGTGGTCAAGGCGGTGCTGCCCGACCCGGCGTCGCTGGCTCCGGACTATGCCGGCAAGACCTGCATCGGCAACCTGGTTCGCGGCGTCCAGGATGGCCGCGAGCGGGAAGTGCTGATCTACAACATCTGCGACCATGAAGCCTCGTTCCGCGAAGTCGGCAGCCAGGCGATTTCGTATACCGCCGGAGTGCCGGCGGTGGCGGCGGCGATGCTGATCGCCGACGGCCCGTGGGATATCGGCTGCATGGCAAACGTCGAGCAACTCGATCCGCAGCCCTTCCTGACC